>PMKA01000479.1 GCA_003157575.1 Opitutia bacterium | reverse complement strand
TTGGCTAAGCCAGGTGTATTTGAGCTTCCTATACGGCTGGTGGGCCTGAGTGAGCCAAGAGGCAAGATTGTGTCGTGCCTCTTTAACACATATTCCGATCCAAGGTATTCTAGGGCTCTCAGCTCAGCAGAGCCAAAACAATGCTTGGTGGATGGAACGGGAGCCCGGGCAGGCCTACGTTTTGTATAGTTGGATTAGAGGAAGGTAATTTGATCCGTCGGGCTGTCCTTCGGCTTAACTTTACCCTGGGTGAAGTAGTCCGCTGGCGCCGCAGCGCCGCGTCGCTTTGAGGCGAAAGCGTCCTCTTCGTAAGCGAGGCGCCGGTCCAATTCTTCCAAGTGGTGTTCCTCAGGGAAGATTTTTGCTTTGTCTCTTTCCGAGGCTTTCGCGCCGACTTGCATGTCAAAGCGATACTTGGAAATCGATTCTCCGGACCTGTGAACGTAGTCACGAAGGCATTTCAGATTGGCGAAGGAGCCTTGCTCGTTGGGTAAGCCAGTAAGTCGACGGGTTGCAACTTCGTGGTAGGTCGGATCGAGTTCCGCGCCGAGGTAATGACGCTTAGAGTCACGGGCAACGACTGCAACCGTGCCGGTTCCCATGTATGGATCGTAGACTAGGTCACCTTCATCCGTCGCACAGAGGACTACTCGTGAGATTAGGTCCTCGGGGAACTGGCAAGGATGAATGGTTTGCTCCTCATGGTTGTGCTTTACGTTCCGGAAGGCCCAAAGATCCCCAGGGTTCTTCCCGTCGGGGTTGCAGGAATATTCCCCNNCGTCCGATTTTGTGAACCAAAGTATGGTTTCATGCCGCGCCGAAAACTTTTTCGTCGCGTGCAGGCCATGCTGCCGAATCCAGATGATGCGATTGCGCGACTGCATCCCGAGGGATTCGAAAATCGGGAAGAATTTTATATCCAGCGGAATAAGTTGGCCGTCGTCAGAGAACGCGCCAACTTGCCAGAAAATGGAGCCGGTGTCTTTTAGAACGCGGTAGCATTCCTTTATAACTACAGTTTGTTCTGAAAGATATACTTCAAGTGCTCGCTTTGATTCATACTCCTTACCTAAGTTATATGGAGGTGAGGAGACCACCAGATCCACACAAGCGTCCGGCATGGACTTGAGTTGTGTAAGGCAATCACNNCATTTCGAGCGAGCGTAGCTAGAAGTTAGATAAGGTCGGGATCGATTGTGGAGCAAGTCATTCCTTGCCTCTTCGACGCAAGTGCTGCGGGAGTAACGCCGTCCTGCTGGCCGTACCGGCCAGCAGGACGGCGTCACCGGAAGGCGGCCGGCACATTGAAGCAGGCGATGACTTTCTTACGGTTACGAATTTCGACGACGTCGTAGCCGTATTCCGTGTCGAGGCTTATGACCCAAGAGACTTGGTGTTCATAGCCACAAACCGGGCACGGCAGGCCTGGGCAATGGCCGATGTCGTCACATCCCGGGCATCGCTCCGTTGGGAGCGGGTCGTTGAAACGTTCGATGAAATCCTTGGTCTTGGATTTCGCGTCAGCAAAGGCTTTTTCGAGATCGTAGTCGCTGATCATTCCCGAGTCTTTTCTGGCCGGGATTTACTCGTAAACCAAAATGCCGTTCCCGGCACTTTTTTGAAGAGTTGCGGAATTTAGTGCCGTAAAATGGAGGCCCTGATTGAAGTGGTCACACCACCTGAGGGGGCGAGCCGTGAGGTCGACCGCTGAGGTATTCGTAGGCGGCCGAGCGGCTGAGCATGAGGTCGCGGCAGACACTGGCGACAGTTTCTCCGTCACCGACGCGCTTGCGCAGGACGGCGATTTTGGAGGGGTCTACTGGTTGGGACGACGGCCGCCATGGGGCGGCGGACGGGCTCGAAATCGAGGCGACGCAATCATTAGTCATCGACTAAGGAAGGCGTAATGAAGCCGAGATTTCCGGGCTGGAGCGCTGCGCCGGTCCGGGGTTCCTCGGACCGAAAGCGCAGCCATGTCGCACGAACGCAAACTTGCGTAAGTGCGAAATGAACGCACCCGAGTTCGAGGGTGCGGACGAGGCCTCGAAGGGCCTCGCGGTAAGGCCGAGTGGCAGGTGCCACAAGGCCCCTGAGCGGATGCGAGAAAGCAGGCCCTGGGGCCTGCGCTGGGGACCCGCGTGCGGGGTCGCAGCAACGACCAAAGTCGGTGCGCGAAAGGGACCCGCTTGCGGGTGGCCGGCGTGAGCCCGGACATGCCGAAATCGAGAGCGCTCGCTCACGATTTTGGCCAAGCCCAGCGTGATAACGCGTCCAGTTCTCCTTTCTTTTTCGTTTTCAGCGGCTTAGCTGAAAAACGATAAAAAAAGGAGAACTGGGGGGCTTGATGCCGTTCTCCATTTTTTTGAAAGCGNNTTTTGGTGGTCCGGAAGGTGCGGACCGCTTGTCGGTCCGCCGGTCGCGGAACCCGGCGGAGCCTAGTGAAGCGAGGGGACACCGGAGCAGCTCAAAGCTGCGGAGTGTGGCCCCCGGAGCCAGGCGCGAATGGCGAAGCGCGCCGGGTGCGGGATACCTCCAACTTGGTGGAGGTTCACGCACGCACTTACGTAAGCGAAGAGCCTTGGGGCTCGTGGCTGGAGTAAGGCAGGTTGGAGCCACGGTGAGGTGGCTCCTGTCCCAATAGTTGAGCGTGGTGCTCAACTATTGGTTCATAGGGTTTTGGTGAGGCATTGATGCGATTCAGTCTCACCTTGGAGGAATCGCGATTTTCACCTAAAAGGAATATCGTGGACCTTCAGCGCACAACACTTCCGGGGGATTCCCCTCCGGCTTNNGTTCCACCCGCACCGTTCCGGCGATACTGCCGGGACGGTGACGGGGGAAGCTATGTGTGTGTCCACTCTTTGGGAGGTGGGCTGTGGCTAGGAAGATTAAGTCATCATCCCGCGGCGGGTTGAATTGGCGCCACATGTTCGCCATGACGGTGGACCATCTGGAGGATGGTCGACGTCAGGCGATTTATAAGCGGATGGCGGAGTCATCGCGCTTCGCTGCGAAGCAACAGAAGATCGCCCGGCGCATGCTTCGTGATCCTGCGGCGCGGGAGCGCCTGGGCGAATGGATGAGCGAGAAGGGATTTCAGCGTCCGGAGGACATCCCTGTGCCTGAGGCGGGTTCAGTCCGCCGAGGGCCGCAGCTGCTCGTTGCGAAACCTGATCCTGAGGGCATGCGGTTCCCGTCTTTGGGGTATGGTCTTTCGACCATCAACACTGCTTTGGTCGGCGGTCCGTGGGTCGATGGGAAGCCTCCCGAGGGGAAGTTTGAGCTACTGCGCGGGACGCAGCAGGACGCAGACAAGATGGCTGGCTGGATTACGTCCGTGGGTGATTGGCATTCGTCCTACCCTACTGGGTCCATGAAGAAGCCGAGAGAGTTCTACCCGCTGACCGAGCCCGGCAATGGCCGGGTTGGCCAGGACGGCCGCTTCTGGTATCGCGTGGACACGTTGCCCGCATGGGATACCCAGGCGTTGGCGGACGGCATGGCTGCCGGCGAGGTGCCAGCCTCGGATTTTGAGGATATCCTCCGAAAATATGATGCCTGGGCAGCAACTGAAGGAGTTCGGTTGGCATCGTGTGGAGCTGAGCGGCCTTTGGTGCATTCAGGCACGGATTTCCACCTTCAGGATGGGTCTTTGCATGCCCATCCCCGCGGCCCTAAGTCAGCTCCATCTTGGTATGAGCGAGCCGACGGGTCTAAACAGCCACGAAGCGAGGCGCCGACGAGAGGCCGCGCCCGGAAGGGAGAAGGCTGGCGCGGAGGCGAGAGGTTGGGATTAATTGATACTGATGGACGCCTCGTCCTCAACACACTCGGACCGTCGCTTGTAGCTGCGGACGCATGGAGGGAGGCTGGGCTGCCGCCGCCTGCTGACTACGGTGACGATTGGGGGTTCCAAGATCGCATCATCGCTTCGCGTCGTGATGGCGGCCACTACGAATGGGCGGACGAGTCTAAGACCCAGAAGACCTGGGTGCCCGACGCCGGTGTGACCGCGGGGAAAGACGGCAAGGGTATTGGCCTTGATCCCGTGGACTTGGCTGGGTCCCGGTATTTCCGGGGGCTGGTGCGTGAGTATGCCCAGCGCAATCCCAAGTTTTCCAAGCGCCGTGACGAGTATATCGAGAAGGCACGGCTGGCGGCCATCGAAGGGCGGGAGGCGTTGACGATGGCGGTTGCGGGTGATGATATTGCGAAGGCCAAATCCGCGAAGACCGAGGCTGAGTCCCGGTTGGCCGTGGAGCGTCAGGGCCGTGAGCAGGCGGAGGCCGCGAAGACGGTCGCCGAGCGTAAGCTCGTCGGTGAGACTGGCATGTTGCGCATGCGGCAGGCCGCTGAGCGCAAAGTTATAGCGATTGCAGACGCCCTGGAGACGCTTGCTGCCGGTGGGCGTCCGCCAAAGAGCGTGCAGGATTGTTTTTCCGCTTTTAAATCGGCCGACGGCAAGTGGAAGCTGCTCAGTTCCGAAGTGGCTCTGCTTGGGCCGTCGCCTTCTCCGGCGCAACGCGCTCGGGTGGAGGGCGTCCTGAAGGCCTACGCTTCCTATATGGCGGTGCCAGCGGTTCAGCTTGTGCCGGCGGAGAAGTTGGTGGAGGCCCAGGCCAAGGCCGAGAAGCTGGAGACCGAGGTTGTTGCCGAGCGCCAGGGGAAGGCTGCTGCGGAGGCGAAGGTCGCGCTGATGGTGTCGCCGGAGAAGTTGGTTGAGGCCGAGGCTGGCAAGACCGCTGCCGAAGCGAAGCTCGCTAAGGTTGAATCCGAATTAGCGGTCGAGCGGGCAAAACCTCCAATCGAAAAGGTTGTGCCCGACTCTGTATTGGCGCGTGGGCTTCTTTCCGCTCTGGAGACGGCGATCAGCTATGTATGCAACGCCTTGATGTTTAAAACGACTGGAACGCCTCCGGCCTTTGTTACCAAGGACCCGTCAGCGGTCGGCGGTTACGCATTCGCGGGGGATTTTGCCGAGAAATTGACCGCGATCGAAATGCTTTGGCCCAAGAATGAGCGGGTCGCGGAGGCGAGGAAGAATTTCGAGGAGTTCTCCGCGCAGACCGTCGCCCCCGATTACGGCGAGATCGAGCCCGGTAGGCGGAGGCCTCCATCTGGTGCTGTGGGACACTCGCACGGTGGTGGTGGCGCGTGAGTGGGACAGTAACGTCGGTTTTTCGCCGCATAGCGACCGCACGTCTGGATGATTTGCTGTAAATTGAAACACGCTGGTCATGAGCCTCCTGTGATTTACAGCAGATCGTTTTGCGGTTTGCTGTAAATTGAAACACGGAGCCCCCTTCGTTGCTCGTGGGACAGCGCAGGGAGTTTGCCAGCGGATTGCTGGGACAGTTGAAAGTGAAGGCCTGCCCCTTGCGGGGCAGGCCAGCCGAGGTCCTTGCGGACATACGGCGTGGGGAAATTGAACATGCATGGCTGCCGGTGTCGGCGGGGGGTTCACGGGTTCCCCCCGGGGGGAANNCGGGCCGACCCGTGAAGCCATCGGCTGTTTCTGAGACAGGCGCGGCGAGATTGGCCGGACCCTGAAGGTCCGGTGGTGTTATAGGATGAGTGTGCCGCCGAGCGCCTGGTGGAGCCACTGGGGCTTCCACCAGACCACGCGGAGTTTGTCGGGAGTTTCGAGCCGGAGCGTCTTGACGAAGGCGAGGACGAGCCACACGGCGCGGGCGGAGTCCTCGTCTGCATAGCTGAGGTCCTGTCTGAGGCTGGCGGCGACGTCTTGTGGGTCGTTGCCGTCAAGCCATTCGGCTGGGACGTCGATACCATGTTCGGAGGCGTGCCTGAGCCGTTCCCTGAAATCGATCGTTGGATCGATCGGGAGCGGCCAGTCGTAGGGTGTGCTACATAGCAGGAGGAGCCGCCATGCTACCGGGCTGATGGCGATGGCTGCGTCCTGGAACACTGAGGGGTATGCCGTGAGGCAGGCCCTGAGAGCGTGCGCTGGAGTGCGAACCGTATCGGCACGGAGGTGCCGGTCGAATTCGAGTAGGCCGGTGTTTTGTTCCGCAGGCCGGGAGATGGGTAGGTTCATCGCCAATCCCACTTTCCCTTTGGGCGTTGTCCGTAAGCTATTATGGCGTCTGCGATTTCGCGGACGTCATATTGGGAGCGGGTTCGGTCGACGTTTTCAGGCAGGGCCTTGATGACGAGACGGCGAAAGTCGGGCGTTCGAGAAGCTTTACAAGCGACGACCTCGTTGGGCCTGACCACGAGGTCCAGCCCATGACGGTGCTGCCATTCGGGGTCGTTGACGACGTGAAGGGGCAGCTCCGTGTAGGCTAGGACGAAAAGGCCCGCGTCGAAGCGCAGGCCAGGCCACCTAATGTGAGCTGAAGGTTCGTTGGCCGTCGATTCGCCAATGTCATCGCTCAAGCGCGTCGTTGTGGCGCGTGATGATAGCATAAGGGATACGACGGCGCCTCCGAGGCCTCTTATGGGAACGAGGGCATCTCTGTGGGCTGTGGGCTGGGACAAAAAGGAGTCAATCTTCCTTGCAGGAAGGATGAACGCCTTTGGTGAGGGTGATGCGGTTGAGTTAGCGATCAATATATCGCCTTCGCCGGTTAGGGTGACTTTGAATCTCATAGGGTGCCCACTCCGAAAAATGGAAGGGAGAGAGCGCTGCGAGTGACACTACAAGCCCGGAGGCGAGCGAAGCCGCTGAACGGGCCTTTGATCAGGGGGAACGCGGGACCTTTCCATACACCTTATCAAACCGAGGTATGATGGAAATCATGTCGGTATCAGCGCCTGTGGCAGCAGCGGCGTCGGTCAAGTAGGCCGTGAGAAGCCGGAGCGCGCCGTCTTTGGACACGTGTTTGAGCACGCGCCCGGTAAGTTCTGGGGTGGCCGGGCGAACGCCCGTGACGACCCTGAAGAGAGCGCCGGCGTCGAGTCCGGTGGCTTTGGCCATCTTGGCTTGGGAGCCGGCGAACTCGCCCGTGATGATCTCAGTGAGCGCCTTTTGGGTGGCGGGGGTCGGAATCTTTTTTGAGCGCATGAGGAGGTTCTAGAGGCAACTTGCCAGTTTGGCAAGCTTCAAACTTGACAAAATGGCAAGTTAGGGTTTTTCCGGGGTCGTGACTATTACTGAGCTTGTTAGAAGTGCAGCCCCGTGCTCTGCCGTCCTTCCGGACCAGACTGGAGCTTTTGAATTTTCGCCTGTGAAGGTTCCCCTCTCAGCCTTTACGGCGGGGTGTCGGGTTCATGCTGCGTTGCTCCGCCTAGGTGATGACCAGCGTCTGAATGCGAAAGAGCGGGCGGTTTGGCCGGCGGTGTCCGCCGTGCGGTCTGTGGT
Organism: Opitutia bacterium; assembly: GCA_003157575.1. GTDB lineage: Bacteria > Verrucomicrobiota > Verrucomicrobiia > Opitutales > Opitutaceae > Fen-1467. Next base: position 2,098 of record PMKA01000479.1, on the reverse strand, counting down.
CCGCCAACTGGGTGGCAAGCGTCTGCGGCCGGAGCGGTCCGTCAAGGGCCAGGGCTATACCGGACGGCTCGACCTTGCGGTTGATGATGGCGGCGTGGTTGAGATGAAGGTCGTCGAGCAGCTGCCTGCGGCTCCCCGGCCTCGGGATGCCCAACAGCTCGGGGCCTATTTGGCCCTCTCCAAGCGTGCTTCTTGGGGCGCACTGCTTTATGTCGACCTCGCGGCCGGTGCCGTGCGGTATTTCCGCTTTGGCCGCGATAGTTCGAAGGCGCTGGCGGCGACGGCGTTCGCGGGTGCTATGTAGCACCCGGTCAGGCCGAGGCCTGCCGCTTGCCGATGTAGTGGCGGGCCGCTACGACTGGTGAGTTGCCCAGTGCGGCAGCGGCTGCGCGAACACCGGGGTCCGCCTCGGCGGCGCTGGCGATGTTGTTGCCAAGGACGGCAGCACGAGCTAGGGCACCCTGGGTTTGCTCGATATGGGTGCCCACGCACTTGCGTAGCCAGTGAATGCACTGATTGACCTCGCCGAGGCCGGCAGCGGAGATTTTTTCCCGGAGCCAGCCGACGAGGCGGCGCTCGATGCGCATGCCGCGGTGTTTGATTTCCCCTTGACCGCTGTTGCGGCGGATCGGGCAGTCACCGTCGGAGATGACGTAGCCATCCTGGCGACCGCGGAAGGTCTCCAGGTAGTCGAGCAGTTCGTCCTGTGCGCCGTGGTCGCGGAGTTTCACGAAGCGACCGCGCTTGGTTTTGCGCGGCCCGATGTAGACGCCGGTGGGCGTGACGTCCTCCCATTTGAGGTGGGTCAGCTCTTGGACGCGACCTCCGAGCCTGCTGGCGAGGCGGAAAAGGATGTAGTCCTTGGCGGTGACTGGGTCGTTGCGCAGCTCTTTCTCGGCGTCGGCGCAAAGTTTCTTGAGGAAGTCGGGCGGTGGCGCCTCGAAGTGCTTTACGATGAGCGGCGGGAGCGTTGGGAAGGGGGTCTTTATCTGGATACCGTGGCTCTCGTAGTAGGCCAAGGCGCCGACCGAGAAGACACCGGCCGCCCCGCGGACAAGTGGCACAAAGTTGTTGTCGGTGATGAGATCGTCGGGTTTGGCCCCGGCAGCGATCTGAAGTTTGCGAAGGCGGTCGGCCGTGAGGCCCTTGTAGGCGGCGCACAGTTCGGAGTGCTTGGTGACGCCAAGGGCCTCGCAGAGCTGGCGCAGGCGGCGCCGGTAGGTTCGGGCGGTGTCCTCGGCAGGGTGTGGGCTGCCGGGGGATTTTTCCGCCATGTAGCAGTCCAGGAGGCGGCCGTCCGCAGCCGTCTTCTCACCGTAGAAGAGGGCGATGACATCCTCGATCTCGGGGTCGAGGGCCGAGGAGATCGGGACGACGGTAGGCGCGAAGGCCTTCGCCGGGGTTTGGACCGGCGTGGCTGTGGCAGGGTTCGGCCATCCAGGGACCTGAGGTATGGCCGGGCTGGCGGGGACGAGGGCGTAGCCGAGGTATTCGGCCAACGATTTCATGAAAAGGAAGGGGGCGATCGCCTGCGCCTTACGGCAGTCGGTCTCTTTCGTGGACAAGGAACACAGCTTGCCGCGACCAGACTCGCCCGGCTTCTTCAAACGGTAGACGGCATACCAGTAAGGTCCGCGTTCTGGATAGCGTTTTAATGTCATGCCAGCGAGGCCCATGAGGGCCGGTATGGCTGACCGCTTGAGGCGCACAGTCCCGCTCCGCACCCGGTTGGGTGAGGGGGTTTTTGTGTGACAGATGGTGAGCGGCTCCAAGAGTCTGATTTGCGGAGTAGCTCAAAAAAACAAAGAGATTTTTTCTCAATTCGGTGGTTCCGGGTCCGGGTTAGCACCGTCCGGGTGCGGATCTCCCTCTGGGAACGATAGGATGAAGGGTGACCTTGGGTTAGCACCCGGGTTAGCAGTCGAAAAAGCGACCTCTCAGAGGGGGCTTGGGCGTGCTGGCCATGAGAGCGGGTTAGCAGTGGGTCGGAAGTGCTAACCCGAGCGGGCTTTTTCATGCCCGCAGCTCACTTTTTTCCCTCTGGGGACGCAATTTCGAAGAGGCGATCACCGGAACTCATAAGCCTTTGGTCGCGGGT
>PMKA01000190.1 GCA_003157575.1 Opitutia bacterium | reverse complement strand
GCGCTTACAGGACGTCGGCCTGGTCGTCGGCGATGAGAATCCGGTGGATCGAAGAGTAGGTGGCGGCCATCGCAGGGGTGGAGTTCGGGGAAGGATGACTAGAGGTGCTCGGATTGGGCAAGCGGAGAGTGGTGCAGGGCGCTTTAAGCAATAGGCGATAAACCTGGAGCGGCATCATGCATTTGACGTAGGGTTGCCGCTTGTCGGCGGACCGTTTCTTTGCTCGCGCGCCGGTCTGCCGACGAACCCCTCGAAACGGTGGAGATCCTGCCTAGCGTTTTACGCCACGGGGCATTGCCGACGGCGGACGCCGTAAGAAGACCCGAGCCGCGCCGGCCCGATCCGGGAGGCGGGGCAGACCTGTGCAGGCGTCTGCCGGACGACGACCGGCCGGCGCGCTCCGCCGTTGTCGCACAGGGCAATGAGCATCAATCCCACGGCGGCAAATAGGAACACGGCGCCGACGAATATGGAGGCCGGGACGATCCCGACGAGGCCGCCAAAAACGGTGGCGGGAAAGGCGATGGTGAGGGCTGACAAGGTGAATCTGAGTGAGGTCTTCATTGTGGTGCTTTCGTTGATACGCGGGTATAACGCAGACACCGTGCCAAGTTCGTTGGAGTTAAGCAAAGCGTTGCACACCAAATATTAAAACCGTTTATGCATTTTCCTTGGCCGCCACGACGCCTGCGATTCTTCCGCCCACGGGAAGGCCGTTTCCCAGTAGTGGGACGGGGCGAGGGCGGGTTCCTGCGTCCTCGGAAACCGGAAAAACCACGGCTCGCCAGGAGGCTCGCACTCCAGGCGGGAAACGCGCTTGTGTGGAGGGCGGACCGCCGTGTCCGCCGCCGCGATCTCCTCGACCTTCTGGTAGGCACAAGAACCGGGTTCATCTATTCGACGTACGAGGTGACATAATTGTCATTACCACAAGCGGCGATTGGCGAAGGCGTGGCCCGAACCGCTCTTCAGGTAACGCTCGCAGGAAAGAGCCTGTTGCTTGTCGGAGAAGGCCAAGGGCGAAGGAGGAAAGCTCCATAGGGTAAGGCCCTCCTTCGCCAAGGCTACGGAGGAGGGATTGGCTGCCTGCGGCAGGTGCTGTCGCACTCGCGCTGCGCGCGCCCCATCTCCGCTCGCGGGGCTCGCTCCGTCGAACCCCGGTGCCCGGGGGTTCTCATCCCTCTCCTCGTCGCTTCGCTCCCGCCCCGCTGCGCGGGGCGCACCAGTTTGCCGCGAGCGGAAAACTGGCGGAGGAGGANNAACCACTCGGCCACTCCTCCGGAAACCAGGGCATAACTTTGATTCCCGCCCCCGGTTGTCGAGCTTTCTTCCGTGTCAGCAGGCCGGTTGGAAGGAACCGCGAAGGGGCGCGAATGCGCGCGAATCGGAAGGGGACGGCCGCAAAAGGCGCAGTAGACGCGAGACCGGGGGCTCTACGGAATAGGGGGGCTTCGGTCGGGAGAAGAAGCCGGAGATCATGAAGCGGAAAGCCACTCGCTCACGCTCGCAGCTACAGGGAGGGGAAGCCGCCACAAGGTGAAAGCCACTCGCTCACGCTCGCAGCTACGGGGAGGGGAAGCCGCCACAAGGTGATAGCCACTCGCTCACGCTCGCAGCTACAGGGAGGGGAAGCTGCAGATCGTGTTTTGAAGCGGCCGCAATCCCTGCCGGGTCTTCTCCGTTCCCTTCTGTAAAATGGTCGGTCCTTGTCTGAATTCGTCGCACCGGGCCGCATCGTCGAGCGGGTTGCCCCCTGGCTCACTTCATGGGCATGCCGGCCATGTCCTTCGACTTGGCGGCAGCCGCATCGTCGAGCTTCTTCAGATATTTGGCCGGATCTTTGGTGAAGTCCTTCTGGCAGCCCTTGCAGCAGAGACGCACAAGGCGGTCGGGCTGCCCTTCCTGCTTGTAGATGAATTCCTGCGCCTTGCCCATGTCGCCTCCCTCCAGTTTCTCGCCCGAGACGACGCAGTCGGCGACCGGGTATTCAGCCCGGGCCTTTGCGAGCCAGGCGGCGTCTGTCTTGTCGGTCACGCCGACAAGCTGGCCGGATGCGGCGGCCTGGCCGCACTTTGTCATGTCATGATCCTTGCAGTCCGCTGCGAAGGCGGTGCCGGCGGTGAAAAGGCCGGCCGCGACGGCAAGCGAGAGTCCGAGGGAGCGAATGGTTTTCATGGGTTGGGAGGAGAGATTTGAATTCACATTACATGATACGTCAGAAAGAGGCAAAATCACTCCGGTTTTTCCCAGGAATCATCGGTCAGTCACAGAGCGCACAGCGCGGTGGAACCGCAGCCAGCCCCGAACCATTTTACAGAAGGTAACGGAGGAAACGGAGATCGATCCAGAGAAGCGAGCATGGGGCCAATGCGTCAGCGGCCACGAAGAGGCACAAAAATGCGCAAAAAGGGGGTCGGTTTTTTGTGGGTTCTCGTGCCTTTTTGTGGCCAAGCCTCCCATCCGGGCGTTTTGTGATGACCGAGGAGGTCCTCTGAAAATGGACGGTTTTGAGTGATAGCAGCACGGCGGTCACGGAGCGGCGGCAATAGCTCCGGTCGCGGGCCCATTCTGCGCGGACGTTTGCGGCAGGCTGCGACGGCGCCAGACGTAGAAGATCGCCGGATAAACCATGAGCTCCATGATCGTGGAGGTGACGATGCCGCCGACCATCGGCATTGCGATCCTCTTCATGATGTCGGCGCCGGCCCCGTGGCTCCAGAGAATGGGCAGCAGGCCGGCGATGATGACCGCGGCCGTCATTGCCTTAGGCCGCACGCGCTTCACCGCGCCGTGGTAGATGGCATCGCGGAGGCCGGAGGCCGACGCAAGCAGCCCCTTCTTCCGCCAGTCGTCGTAGGCGAGGTCGAGGTAGAGCAGCATCACCACGCCTGTCTCGGCGTCGAGGCCCGCGAGCGCAATGATCCCGACCCACACGGCGACGCTGAGATTGTAGCCCGCCAGATGAAGCATCCAGAAGGCGCCGACGAGCGAGAACGGCACCGCGAGAAGGACGATGGCGGTCTTGATCCACGACTTGGTGTTGAGGTAGATGATGAAGACGATGATCAGCAGCGTAAGCGGCACCACGATCATGAGCCGCTCCTGCGCGCGGACCATGTATTCGTACTGGCCGCTCCAGAAGATGCTGTAGCCGGTCGGCAGCTTGATCTCGCCGGTCCGGACCGCATCGCCGATGACGCGCTGCGCGCTGCGGACGTAGGTGCCGATGTCCGAGCCCTGCACGTCGACATAGATCCACGCATTGGGCACGGCTCCCTCGCTCTTGATGCCCATCGGCGCGGCGACCACGCGCACGCTCGCGAGCTGGCTGAGCGGAACCTGCGCCATGAGGGCGCTCGCGCCGCCGCCCATCGCCCCGGTAGTGCCGGCCGACTTGACCGGGATCAGGATGTCGCGCAACGCCTCAAGACTGTCGCGGTAGTCGCGGTCGTAGCGCAGAATGACGCCGTAGCGTTCAAGGCCCTCGACGGTGGTCGTCAGCGGCATGCCTCCGAGTGCGACCTGCAGAACGTCCTGCACCTGTCCGAGGGTCAGCCCGTAGCGGGCGATGGCGTCGCGATCGATGTCGAACTCGACGTAGTTGCCGCCCATCACGCGTTCGGCGAACACGCTGCCCGTGCCCGGCACCTGACGGATGCGCCCCTCGATCTGCCCCGCGATGCGCTCCAGCTCGGCGAGATCCGGGCCGGCGACCTTGATGCCGACGGGCGTCTTGATCCCGGTGGCGAGCATGTCGATGCGCGTCTTGATCGGCATCGTCCATGCGTTGGTGAGGCCGGGAATCTGCACGGCGGCGTTCATGGCCGTGACGAGTTCGTCGACGGTTCGGCGGCGGTGCGCGATGACCCGGCCGCCGGCGTCCTTGATGTCGACAACCGGCCATTCCTCCTCGGGCCTGAGCATGATGGTGGTCTCGATCATGTCCATCGGCGCCGGATCCGTCGCGGATTCGGCCCGGCCGATCTTGCCGAAGACGCGAAGCACCTCGGGGAACGAGTGGATGATCTGGTCGGTCTGCTGGAGAACCTCCCGCGCCTTTGTCGGCGAAATCCCGGGGAAGGTCGTGGGCATGTAGAGAAGGTCCCCCTCGTAGAGCGGCGGCATGAATTCGGAGCCGAGCCGCTGGTAGGGAAATGCGGCGCCGGCCGTCTGCGCCCAGTCGTGCAGGCGCCCGGCGGGCAGGTGCGCGACCACCAGGCGGTCCCAGGGGAGGAAGACCCAGGCCACGATCAGGGCCGCGGCGCCGATCACGGCCCAGCGGAACCGGATGACAAAATCGAGCAGCGGATGATAGATCCAGACGAGCAGGCGGTTGAGCGGATTCTTCTCCTCGGCCGGAATGCGTCCGCGGATGAAGAGGCCCATCAGCACGGGGGCGAGCGTGATGGAGAGGAGCGCGGCCGTCGCCATCGAGTAGGTTTTTGTGAAGGCGAGCGGCTTGAACATGCGGCCTTCCTGCGCCTGCAGCGTGAACACCGGCAAAAACGACACGGTGATGACGAGCAGCGAGTAGAAAAGCGTGGGGCCGACCTCGACGGCGGCATCGCGAATGATGTCCCAGTGCGGCTTCCTTCCGCCATCGTGTTCGAGGTGCTTGTGGGCGTTCTCGACCATGATGATGACCGCGTCGACCATCGCGCCGACCGCGATGGCGATGCCGCCNNAGCGACATGATGTTCGAGCTGAGTCCCTGCCCGAACATGATCATGATCGAGGCGAGCACGGCGATGGGAAGTATGACGATAACGACGAACGCGCTGCGCAGGTGCATCAGGAACAACAGGCATACGAGTGCGACGACGACGCTCTCCTCGATGAGCTTTTCCCTGAGCGTCGCCACGGCGCGTTCGATGAGCGCGGTCCGGTCGTAGGCGATGGTGTAGGTGACGCCTTCGGGCAGGCTCTTCATCGCCTCGTCGAGGCGCGCCTTGACCGCCTGGATGACCTTGCGGGTGTCCACGCCGTAGCGCACGACGACGATGCCGCCGACCGTCTCGCCCTCGCCGTTGAGCTCGGCGATTCCGCGGCGCATATCGGGTCCGAGCTGCACGTCGGCGACGGCGCCGAGCAGGATGGGCGTGCCGCCCGGTCCGCGGCCCACCGCGATCTTCCGCAGGTCGTCGATGCCGGACAGGTAGCCGCGCACCCTGAGCATAAACTCCTTCTCGGCCATCTCGATCGAGCGCCCGCCGACCTCGCCATTGCTCTGCTGCACGGCCATGGCGACGTCGCTGATCGAGAGATTGTACGCGTGGAGACGGTGCGGATCGACCGTGATCTGATACTGTTTGACGAATCCGCCGACCGAGGCCACCTCCGCCACGCCCTCGACGCTCGAAAGCTGGTAGCGGAGGAACCAGTCCTGCATCGACCGCAGTTGCGAGAGATCGTGCCTGGTCGAGTTGAGCGCATACATGAACGCCCAGCCGACCCCCGTCGCATCGGGGCCCAGCTGGGGCGCGACGTTCCTGGGCAGGCTGCCGGACAAACCGTTGAGGTATTCGAGGACGCGGCTGCGCGCCCAATAGGGATCCGTGCCGTCCTCGAAAATCACATACACGAACGAGAAGCCGTAGAACGAGTAGCCGCGCACAACCTTCGCCTTCGGCACGGACAGCATCTTCGTCGTGATCGGGTACGTGAGCTGGTCCTGCACGATCTGCGGCGCCTGCCCCGGCCACTCGGTGTAGATGATCACCTGCGTGTCGGAAAGATCGGGAATTGCGTCGAGCGGGATCTGGCGCAGCGCAAAGATTCCGCCAAAGATCAGCGCGGCAGTCCCCGCGAGGACGAGGAACTTGTTGCGGATCGAGAAGACGATGACGGACTTGAGCATGGTCGGATGTGTTTCTCCGCGAAACCCTACTTCAGCATCTTCTGGATCGCCTCGCGCAGCTGGCTTTCGGAATCGAGCATG
>PMKA01000536.1 GCA_003157575.1 Opitutia bacterium | reverse complement strand
ATCAACAAGATCGACCTGCCCAGCGCCAACCTCGAACTCTGCATGAAGCAGCTGGAGGACATCCTGACGATCCCGGCCGAGGAAGCGATTCTCGCCAGCGGCAAGTCGGGCATCGGCATCAGCGACATTCTTGAGGCGATCGTGGCGCGCGTGCCGTCGCCGCGCTGGGCGGACCACGCGGGCACACGCATCCTTGTGTTTGACTCGAAGTACGACTCCTACCGCGGAGTCATCGCCTATGTCCGCGTGTTCTCGGGCGCGATCAAGGCAGGGGACATGATGATGCTGATGAGCACGGGCCAGAAGGCCGAGGTGAAGGAGGTCGGCGCCTTTCATCCGAAGATGGAGCCTTGCGACGAACTGGGCGCCGGCGACGTCGGCTACATCGTCAGCACCATCAAGGCGACGGGGGACATCAAGATCGGAGACACGATCACCCAGGCCGTCCGCCCGGCGACCGAGATGCTGCCGGGTTACAAGGAGGTGCACCCGATGGTCTATTGCGGACTGTATCCCCTGGAGACGCAGGACTACGAGAAGCTGAAGTCGGCCGTTGCACGCCTGCGGCTCAACGATTCCGCGTTCGTCTTCCAGCCCGAGACCTCGGTCGCGCTTGGGTTCGGGTTCCGCTGCGGGTTCCTCGGCCTGCTCCACATGGAGATCATCCAGGAGCGCATCCGCCGGGAGCACGACGTCGACATCATCTCCACGTATCCGAGCGTCGTCTACAAGGTGAAGGTCCACGGAGGCGAGACCTTTGAGGTCGACAACCCCGTGAACCTGCCCGATCCGTCGTCGATCGAGGCGATCTACGAGCCGACCATCACGGCGGCGATCCACATCCCGAACGGCTGCCTGGGCGACATCCTGGGACTCGTCATGGAAAAGCGCGGTACGTGCGACCGTACGACGACGCTCGACGCCACGCGGGTCATGCTGACGTGCATGCTGCCGCTCAACGAGATCCTTGTCGATTTCAACGACCGGCTGAAAAGCATCACCCGTGGCTACGGCTCAATGGACTACGAGCTCGGCGAATACCGCGCATCCGATCTCGTCCGGATGGACATCCTTGTGAACGGCGAGCCGGTGGACGCGTTTGCCGGCATCGTCCACCGTTCGAAGGCGGAGGGCCATGGGCGCGTGCTTTGCGAAAAGCTCGCCGAGATCATTCCGCCGCAGATGTTCAAGATAGCCGTCCAGGCCGCGATCGGCGGCAAGATCATCGCCCGCGGAAATGTCCGCGAAATGCGCAAGGATGTGACCGCAAAATGCTACGGTGGCGACATCTCGCGGAAACGGAAGTTGCTCGACAAACAAAAAGAGGGCAAAAAGAAGATGAAGCAGATCGGCAAGGTCTCCATCCCGCCCGACGCCTTCATCCAGGTCCTCAAGAACAACAGCTAGCCCCGGAACCACCGTGTTTGGATTCTTCCCTTCGACCGAGAAAAAAATGCGGGAGAACGCCGGCAACTGGCTGGAGCTCGCCGACAAGATCTTTCAATACCGGCGCGACCAGCTCACCGGGGCGCAGACGCAGGAGCTGCGGGAGAAGACCGCCGACCTTCGGCTCAAGCTGAAGCAGCGGGCCGATGCGGGAAGACTGAAGCTGGGGATCGAATCGCTCGAGGGGCTGCTCCAGCAGATCGGGGGGACGTTTTATCCCAAGTCGTCGATTGTGGAGAACGTCGAGTTTTTCCTGGTGGCCGCGATCATCGTCCTGGGCATCCGGACCTATTTTGTGCAGCCCTTCAAGATCCCGACGAACTCGATGTGGCCGAGTTATTACGGGATGACGCCGCAGGTGTTCAAGACGCCCGCCGAGGAGCCCGGCGTGCTGGCTGTGAGCGCGCGCCTCATCGCGTTCGGCGCCAGGCCTCACCGCCTGGACGCACCGGCCGACGGCGAGGTTCTGATCCCCGTCTTCGGCGCCGAGCGACGCGGTCTCGTGCACAGCCAGGTCGTGCCGGGATATTCATGGTTTGTCGTCCCGACAAAGGTCCGGGAATACACGATCCTTGTGGGCGATGAACCGGTGAAGATCCAGGTGCCGGTGGATTTCGATTTCGACTGGATGGTCTTCGACGCCTTTTTCTCGGCCGGAGAGGCCTACAGCCCGGTGGCCTTTGGTGCGGATGTGAACCGGAGAATCCTCGCCGGGCAGGCGGAGGTCCACATGGTCGACGGGGAAAACCTTTATTGCATCCGCACGGGCCGGCACGTGCGCGCGGGCGATCGCGTGCTGGCGTTCGACGTGTTGACCGGCGACCAGCTTTTCGTCGACCGATTCAGCTACAATTTCATCCGGCCGCCGATCGGGAGCGGTTTCGTCTTCCGAACGGGGAACATCGAGAAGATCCGGGAGGCCTACGGCGACCAGTATTACGTGAAGCGGCTGGCCGGCGAACCCGGGGACACGCTTGCGATCGAGAATTACCGTTTGTACCGCAACGGCAGCCCGATCGCGGGCGCCGCGGCCTTTGAAAAGAACGCGCTGCGCCAGGAGACCTACGTCGGTTATCGCAATGTCGGGGAACTCGCGCAGGGGAGGAAAATGACGGTGCCTCCGCATTCGTTTCTCGCGCTTGGAGACAATTCGGCCAACAGCTTTGACGGCCGCTTTTGGGGATACGTTCCGGAAAAGGACGTCGTGGGGCGCCCGCTGTTCATCTACTACCCGTTTTCGAGACGCTGGGGCCCGTCGCGATAGCGCGGCTTTGCAAAGAATGGCGACGGGCGCGACTGCTTCGAACTGCTCCGTGGGGATCAACGACCCGATGCTGGCGAACCCGATGGCACGGGGGGGAGAACACCTGGGTGAATTCGCAGCCTCGTGTCAGGGAGAAGAAGGCCCACTCATCAACATGAAACTCCGACTCACATTACTCCCGGCTCTCCTCGGCGTCCTGTTCGCCGTCCCTGCGATCGCCGGCGCCACCTGGTCTGTCGTTGATTTTGGCGCCAAAGGCGACGGCCGGACGCTCGACACGCCTGCCGTGAACGCCGCGATCGAGGCGGCCTCCAAGTCCGGCGGCGGCACGGTGGACTTTCCGGCGGGCGAATACCTCTGCTACACGATCCACCTGCGCAGCCATGTCACCCTCCATCTTGGCAGCGGCGCCACCCTCATCGCCGCCAACCCGCCGGCGCCGGGGACGTCCGGTGGCTACGACGCGCCCGAGCCCAATGAATGGAGCCAGTTCCAGGACTTCGGCCACACCCATTGGCACAACAGCCTGATCTCGGGTGAGAACCTGGAGGATGTTTGCATCATTGGTCCCGGTCGGATTTTTGGCCGTGGACTCAGTCGCGGCAACGGCCGCATCTCCCTTCCCATGGGCGCCGAATCGAACAACGATCTGGCCGACGTCCTTGCGGCGGAGGGTGAAATTGATGCCCCGCCACGCCCCGATCTGGTCCCCGGGCCGTTCGGCTATCCCAATGCCCGTGACACCCTTTCCGCCGGCGTCGGCAACAAGGCGATCGCGTTGAAGAACTGCCGCAACGTCGTCTTGCGCGACTTCACCGTGCTTCACGGCGGCCATTTCGGCATCCTGGCCACGGGAGTCGACAACCTCACCATCGACAATCTGCTGATCGACACCAACCGCGACGGCATGGACGTCGATGCCTGCAGCAACGTCCGCATCTCCAATTGCTCGGTGAATTCGCCCTGGGACGACGGAATCTGCCTGAAGTCCTCGCATGGTCTCGGGATTGCCCGCATCACGGAGAACGTCACCATCACCAACTGCTTCGTGAGCGGTTACGATGAAGGCACGCTGCTCGACGGCACG
>PMKA01000514.1:674-8193 GCA_003157575.1 Opitutia bacterium | reverse complement strand
GCGGGCGGAGAAATTGTCAAACCCTGCGAGGCCGGGCGGCGGATTGGCCAGCGGCGGACCGGGCCAGTCGTGTTCGATCTTCTCGTCGATCGTCCTGCCTGCAGGTTTTTCGAAGTCCACGCCTTCGAAATACTGCACGGCGAGTCCCGGTCTGCCGTCTGGCGTCTGCAGCGCCGCGGTTGGAATCGTGGCCGGCGGAGGATCGCTCACGTGATACATCGCATGCGTGATCGGATGGACCAGAAAGGCCGGGCCAAACATGAATGCATCGTCCGTTTTGCGCACGTGTGGATCGTCCGGGAAGTCCATCGGCAGGCCGCGCATCAGGGTGTAGCCGTTGGCAGTGCTCTGCCAGGCGAGCGAATAGATGTAGGGCAGCAGTTCGTAGCGGAGGCGGGCCGCTCCGAGCAGCGAGCGATAGATCTCCGGCGCGAGCGTTTTGAAGAGGTAGGGCTCACGCTCAATGTTCGTGCCGTGGATGCGGTAGACCGGGTTGAAGATCGCGAACTGGTTCCACCGTGCGTAGAGTTCCTGGTATTCGGGATTCCGCTCGCCCTGAATGTAATTCACGAAGAAGCCGCCTGTGTCCTGCGTCCAGTAAGGCAGTCCGGCCATGGCGACGTTGATGCCGCCGGAGATTTGATTTCGCAGGGTCTCCCAGCTCGCGGTGGTGTCGCCCGACCAGGGGAGAGCGGCGTAGCGTTGCTGGCCCGTCCAGGCCGAACGAGTGAGGGTGAAGACGCGCTTGTTACCCGCGGCGCGCTGGCCTTCGTAGGTGCCCTCCGTCGTCAGGAGGCTGTAGGGGTTCAGGTAGCGCGTGAAGTCGCCCATCGCATTTCGGCCGAGGTTCTTGATGTCGCGCTCGACCTCGACCGGATCGTGGCAGGCGCCGCCGACCTCGACCTCGGTGCCATCCATCCAGAGGGCGTCCACGCCGACGTCGAGCAGGCCTTTCTTGATGTATTTGAAATAGATCGCGCGACCTTCGGCGCTGTAGGCGTCGTAGATGCGCGCCTGCTTCGAGATCCAGTGCGGCGGTGCGAAGCGGAGGCCCCTGGCGTCGAGTTCGTGCGCGAGCGCGGTGTCGTTGCCGATGGAGGGCCAGATCGATGCCATGAGCTTTACGTGCAACTGATCATGCAACGTGTGCGTGAGGCCGGCGGGATCGGGGTAGCGCTCTTTGTTCCAGATCATGCCGCTCCAGGTGCCATCGGTGTCGCCGCCCCAGTATTGCCAGTCCTGGACGATGTAATCGAGGGGGAAGCCATCCTCGCGGAAATTGCGCACGACCTCGATGAGGCGGTCCTGCGTTTTGTAGCGCTCCTTGCTCATGAAGAGGCCGAAGGCCGCCTTTGGAAACATCGGAGCGGGGCCGGTGAGACTCCGATAGCCGGCGATTACGTCGTCCATTGTGCCGCCCGCGACGAGGTAGTAGTCGATTCCCGCGGGGGCGCTCTCGGCCCAAAGCGTCGCGCCGCCCGCGTCGTCCTTGAAAGTCATCTTCGAATAGATGTCCCACATGATGCCATAGCGCCTCGTGGAGATCAGGAAGGGCACAACGATGCCGATGTTGGTCTGCACGAGCAGGACATCCTGGCCGCGGTAGTCCATGTACGGCTGGTTGTATTGTCCAAGTCCGTAAAGCGATTCGTCCGGGGCGAGCGTGAAGGTGTGTGTGATTTCGTACGTGAGTTCGCCGGAGATCGTCACTTCCTTGATGGCGCCCGGGTTCTCCGTCCGCTCGCGGGTGAGTTCCCGGCCGTCGGCACCGAGAAACGTGAGGGCACCGGACTTCTTGTCGACGACGATGCGCAGCGCCTGCGAGGCGATGGCGAGCGAGGTGAGCGACTCCTCGACGGTGAACGTCACTGCAGCAGGTTTGGCCACGACCACGAGGCTGGGCTGCCGGGTGTAGGACTGGCCGAGGTTCGCATTCACGCGAACGGTGCCCGGCCCGTAGAAGATGACGTTCTTCGTGATGCCGTTGGCGCGGAACTGGACGCCGTTGTCCAGGCGTGAATACGAGAAACGATCTTTTTGCGCGACCGTCACGACCTGAAGCTGGCCGGCGGCATCGAGGCCGGTGCTCGCGTGGAGTGCGGAGCAGAGCGTCACAAGGGTGGCGAGAAGGGTGCAAAGGCCCCACCCGCCCCGGCGACTCCGAAGACGCCCCGAATGGCACGACGGCGCGTGCAGGAACCCAATGCCTCGTGGATCATTCATTGTGTGACGATTTTGAAAACCGTTGCGATCTCGCTCACGGGTCCACGCGGCGCCTCGATTGTCAGGGCCTCGGCAGTCTGCGTCCAATGGACCGTCTCGCTCCCGCCGAGCAGCGACACGCCGGTGATCCTGGCGGCCAGCAGCTTCGCACCGGTGCCGAGGGATTTGATGTGCACAACGGTCTTGGGCGCGCCCATGACGATGGCGTAGAGCACGTCGCCCTTGGTGGTGAAGCGCAGGTCCGCGGCGGTGAATGGCTTGCCCTTCCCTTCGTTGAAGCCCTGGCCCTGAAGCGGTGCAGCGGCAGCCATTTGCGGACCTTCGCCCAAGACTTTCCATGGACGCGTACCATGGATGGCTTCCTGATTCACCTGCATCCATTGGGCGATGCCTTCGACGATCGCAATTTCGTCGTCGTCTGGCGTGCCGTCGCCTCGAAGGGGAATGTCGAGGAGAAGGCTGCCGTTCTTGCTGACAACGTCGATCAGGGTTTGCACGACCGTCTTGGCGTTCTTGTAGCCGTGTTCGTCGAAGATCTTTTGCTCGTAATGCCAGTTGCCGAGGCAGGTATCCGTCTGAAAAGGCTGCGGCTCGATCGCGTTGCTTGTGCCGCGCTCGACGTCCCAGACGAGCGCCTGCTTCTGGTCGGACGTGAGAACCTTGCCGAACAACACGCCGTCGTCGCCGTGCAGCCGGTCGTTGCTGTTGAAGAAATGTGCCGCGATTTTTAGTCCGGCGTCGCTCACCGGCCAGAGCGGCAGAGCCGTGTCGTCGAAGTAAATCAGGTCGGGTTGGTAGCGGTTGATGAGATCGACGGTCCGGTTGTAGAACTTCTCGCAGTAGGCCTGGTCGGGCGGAGTGCCGCCGTTGCCCCAGTCCCAGCGTTTGTGGATTAGGCCGGGGTCGTCGAAGTTCGGGGCCGGATTGTGTCGCTGCTCGTAGAGATCCTGCGGGTCGAGCCCCTCCCACCAGGTGCCTTTGCCGTCTTTGGCTGTGAGCTTGCCGTCGTAGGGCACGCCGGCAAACGGGCCTTTCTTGTCGGCGCCCTGCGATGGCTCATACCAGCTCCAGGCGTGGGCGGCGTGGACGCTGACGCCGAACTTCAGGCCGTTCGCACGGGCGGCCTTGGCCCAGCCGGCGATGATGTCCTTGTGCGGGCCGACGCGCACGGAATTCCACGGCTGGTATTTCGAGTCCCAGAGGTCGAAGTTGTCGTGGTGGTTGGCGAGCGCGAAGAAATACTGGGCGCCGGCACGCTTGTAGAGCGCGACGAGCCTGTCAGGGCCCCATTTCTCCGCCGTCCAGCGGTGGATGACGTCCTTGAAGCCGGCCACGGAGGGATGGCCGTAGGCCTTGCGGTGAAAGGCTGTGACGTTCTGGCCCCACAGGGGACCGTTCTCGAAATACAAGTGGCGCGCATACCAGTCGCCCATGCCCGGTTCGCACTGCGGCCCCCAGTGCGCCNNAACTTCGCGTCGCGAAACCACCCGGGCACCTGGTATTGTTTCAATGAGTCCCACGTGGGCTGGAATTTCCCTTTTGCGACCGGCTCGGCGGCCGTGCTGACGATGACCGTCGGCGTGGCGGTGGACGGGATCTCGGCAAAGCCCGAGGAAACAAGACCGACCGATGCGAGAGCGAGACGCAAAAGATCCATGGGCTGCTTCATAGTTGGGTAGTTTGAATTTGTGGGGCGTTCTGCTCCAGTCAGGCGGATTCCAAGATGAGGTTGGCGTAAGGCGTTGTGTCACCCGTGCGAATGAGACCGATGGCCGTCGGCACGCGCCGCTTGAACTCAAGATGTGGTTCGAACTGTAACGGTATCGTCCCGAGCTGGGTTTGCAGGGTCTCGATTCGGGCCGGGCGGTTGTGGGTGCGGAACTCTTCCGCGGCAAAAACACGACCGATCGAGATGGCGGGCAAGATGGCGTTGAGCACTTGCGCGACGGTGGGCACGTCGTCGACCAACGAGAGGTCGATGGTTTCGATTTGCGGCCAAAAGGGGAAGCCACGATCCGCGATCACCAGCGTGTTGGTGTGGCGAACGCGTGCGAGCAAGGAAAGGACGGCGGGATTTAGAATTCCGGTGCGAAGCATGATGAGGAATGAGTGAATAGACGTTGATTGGAAGTCCGGCGCCCTCCCGGCGGCAATTGGAAGCGGCGTTGGTTTGTTGCGGAGGCGGGGAGATTCATGGCGGTCCGTTTCGCCCGAGGCCGGGCTGGGGCGGGCCAAAGGCGGCGGGAGGCCCGGTGTGCCGTTGCCGCACGGCCGGTCAACGGAAGATCTGCTGGGAGAAATGGTAGAGGTTGCCCGCCCAGGAATCGCCGTCGTGTCCGTGATCGTCGACATTCCAGACATGGGGCACGTCGTGCTCCTTGAGGTACCTGTGGACGCCCTGGGAGAAGCTGATGAGGCCGTCCTTGTTGCCGCATGAGATGTAGAGCAGCCTGAGCTTTGCACGGGCGAGGGCAGGGTCGGGCACCAGCTCTGCCGGCGGTTTGGTGTTGGGCGCTGCGGAGAATGCGCCGAGCCAGGCAAACGTGTCGAGGTGGCCGAGGCCGAAATTGAATGTCTGCCCGCCCCCCATCGAAAGCCCGGCGAGGGCGCGGTGTTCGCGGTCGGCGAGCGTCGAGTATTTCGCGTCGATGGCGGGGATGAGAAAATCGAGCAGATCGCGCTCGAACTTCGCAAAACCGGCGGAGTTCTCCGGCGTGTAGATGTTTCCGGAGGGGATGCGGTCGTCGGGCAGCGCGCGGCCGTTGGGCATGACGACGACCATGGGGACGGCCCTGCCATCGACGATGAGGTTGTCGATGATCGCGTCGGCGTGGACGTAGCCCCGCCACTCGTCGTGATTGCCGCCGATCCCGTGGAGCAGGTAGAGCACGGGGTATTTCCGGCCGGTGGGGTAGCCTGGCGGCAGGTAGACGTTGGCCTTGCGGCGCCTGCCGGTGACGCCCGAATCATATTCGAAGAGCTCCAGGCGGCCCTGGAGGGCGCCCTTATGCGGGGTCCTGAAACCGTCAGGTCCCTCAGGGAACATGCGGACATCGTCCGGAGCCAGGACGATGGTGTGGGCGAAGTTCGCGCGGGCACGCGCGGGCGAGGCATCCGCGGGCTCTTCCTGGGCACGGGCCGTGACGGCGGCGCCGAGCAGCACGAGGGAGAGGGTTCGAGATAACAGTGATTTCATGGGCGGTCGTGAAGTGCGGCAGTGCCGAGACGCGAGGCGCTAGTTGGCGGTCGCGGCCGCCGGTTTTCCAGGGACGGGCTGGTTCCGGTCGCTGATCGCGTCTTCCACGAGAGTGGCCACGCCGCGCGGATTCTCCACGTGGGCGACATGATGGCCGGGGAAGGTGCGGATGGTCCAACCGCGGGACTCGGCCCGCTGCCAGCTCTTGTCCGTTGCCGCGCGCTCCTTTGCCGATTTGTCGGCCGGGATGAAGGCGACGTAGGTCACCGGGAGGGCTTTCGCGAGGGGATTCTCGTAGGAGACCGGCTGGTTGAAGCACTTGATCGACTGGGGCGTGTTGTGCGGAGGCGGTGTGCCAGGCTTGACCCAGGGGACCTGCATCATCCCGTCGACGACATTGGAATTGGGACGTGGGCCACCGAACAGGTCGAACAGGGACATCCCGTCGTCCGGCACAGCGGCATCGAGAAAGATGACGTGACGGATGCGTTCGGGGACGCGATCCATGACGCCGGTGATGACCATGCCTCCATAGCTATGGCCGACGAGCACGATGTCGTGGAGGTCCTCGTAGAGAATCGTGTTCACGACGTCGTTGATGTGCGTCTCGAGGTCCACATCGGGAGTGGAGAGGTGCACGCGCTCCCCGAGGCCGGTCAAGGTGACCCGATACACGGTATGGCCGTCGGCGCTGAGAAATTCGCCGACCTTTTTCCACTCCCAGCCACCCGCAGTGGCGCCGTGGACTATGACGTAGGTATACTTTTCGGGACTGGCGACGGCAGGGGCGACGAGAGCAAGGGCAAGCAGAAGGAATGCACGAGGGATATATTCCATGATTATTCGTTATGAGTCCGATACTCCGGAGTTTGCTCCGGCTTGGTTGGGGTGAAGGAGCCTGCTTGCAGGCGAAACAAAACGTTCGGAGCAAACCGTTCCATGAATCGCCTGCAAGCAGACTCCTACAAAATTGAGAGGCGGCGGATGGCCGGGTGAGTTTGCGCTGGTTTGAGTGAATGCCTCGGAGATCGCTCAAAGGACCTTCACTTGAATGACGATGCGGCGGTAAGCAAACAGGTGTGGGGTGCCGTCATCCTCTGCTTGCAGGATCACGTGCACGGCGCCTGGTTTTGGCGCGCTCGGGAGCACGACTTCGGCGGTCAATCCGCCCGTCTGCGTCAGCGTTGCGCCCTCGAGCGTGCCGGCTTCGCGGTAAATCCACCAGGCGACCTTCACGCCCTGGCCTTCGTCGCCGGCGTCCGTTCCTACTGCGGATAGTTTCACTGTCGAACCGGGCGGCGCAGCAATCGTGACCACGCCGGTGGAGCGATCGCCGTTGAGCACGGGGCGCGGGTTGTGATTGGCCTTTCGGAAGTCGTCAGTGACGCACCAGTCCATGCGCGCGGCGAAATCGTTCTGGAAATGCTCCCGCCAGCGCCAGATCGTGGCTTGGTTGGAGCTTTCGAATCGGCCTGGCTCCACTTCGACGCGATCACAGGCCGACGCGTTGTCGGTCCAGATGGGGTGGGTTTCGCCGGCCGGCTGAAAAAGCGCGTAACGACCGCCCCAGCCGCCGTAGGCCGGACTGACGTCCCAGCCCAGGCCCCGGTCGATCAGCCCCAAAAAGCTCGGCGTGTCCCCTTCCATGAGATAGAGCCGGCGCGGATAGAGCGCGCCGAGCGGGCCGTGGTTCAGGATGACGTTGGCTTCGAGCCAGGGATTGGCGACCATCGCGGCATGATAGCCGGGGGCCGCCTGGACGTCCTGGCCGCCGGAGATTCCGCTCCAGGTGGCGCGGTAATATTCCTGGTAGCTCGTCGGGTTCGAGGGGGTGACGATATAAAACAGGCTGGGAAACTCGCGCCGAATCCAGGCGCCCGAATCGTCCTGGTCCGAAATCGCATAGACGCGCAATTTTGCGACGAACTTTTCGACTTCGGCCGCCGGGCGCGAGGCGCGTACGTCCCAAAGCGCCTGCGCCAGCGTATTCGGCCCGCCCCAGATCGACACCCAGACCGGCCGGTCGTCGGCGCGGTCCACGGCCTCGACGAGGCGGCGGGAACCGCCCGAGCCCCGGTCCGGGCCGACGAACGCCATCCC
>PMKA01000514.1:0-637 GCA_003157575.1 Opitutia bacterium | reverse complement strand
ATAGACCAGCAACCGGACCAGCGACTCCTCGTCGTCCGGCTCGTTGGAGAGGTCGGTCATGACGATCAGCCGCGGCTTGGCGTGCGGGAGAATGCGCACGCCTTCCTGCGCCGGGAGCGGGAGCGACGCGAACGCGAGCAGAGCCAGCAGCGCTGCGCCCGAGAGAATGCGGGCGATGCCGGACTGCGGTGTGGTCGCCAATTTCACGGGTATCCAGCCATTTACTTCGCCCACGCCTCGCCTTCGGGTGTTCGGCGCCAGGCGAAATAGCTGTCGAGCACCTCGAGCGCGGAGGCGCTGGGCACCGGGCCGGGCCGGGCCCCGTTGTGGAAATACATCACCTGGCGGTTGCGGTCGGTGAACTCGGGCCACGCGGGTACGCCGGGACCGTTGGGGTCGCCGTGCTTGGCGAAGTTGGTCCAGTAGGTCGACATTGCGTCCGAGATCTCCAGATCCGCCCTGGTTGTCTCGGGCTTGCTGCGATCGAGCGTTTGAAAGACGTAGGGCACGTCCACGCCATGCGGCGTGCCGTGGTCGGCCTCGGGTGAACCGGCGGGATGCTCGGCGTGCTGGTCGAAGTGATAGAAGAAGACCTTGGATTTGCCGTTCCGCGCCTGCAGCGTCGCCCAGGCCCACG
>PMKA01000440.1 GCA_003157575.1 Opitutia bacterium | reverse complement strand
GGACAAGATTGGCTACCCGGACAAATGGATCGACTATTCCAGCCTCAAGGTCGATCGAGGCCCCTTTGTCCTGAACGTGCTGCGGGCCGATGACTTCAACTTCCAACGCGAGCTGGCGAAAATCGGAAAGCCGATGGACCGGACCGAATGGGACATGACGCCGCCAACGGTGAACGCGTACTACAACCCGACCATGAACGAGATCGTTTTCCCTGCCGGGATACTGCAACCGCCGTTCTTCGACGCCCAGGCTGACGATGCCGTAAACTACGGCGGCATCGGCGCAGTCATCGGTCACGAGATGACGCACGGGTTTGACGACGAGGGGCGGCAGTTCGACGNNCCCGATCGACGATCTTCACATTAACGGCGAGCTGACACAGGGGGAGAACATCGCGGACCTTGGAGGCGTCAAGATTGCCTACTCCGCGCTGCAGAAGGCGTTGGCGGGCCAGCCGCACACAGCGGTTTTGGGCTACACGCCTGAACAACGGTTCTTCCTGAGCTGGGCGACCGTGTGGCACGAAAGCATGAGGCCGGAGGCGGCGCGTCTCCAGGTTAACACCGATCCGCACTCGGCTCCGCGATTCAGGGTCAATGGTCCGCTGTCGAACCTTTCGGAATTTGCGGCTGCATTTGACGTACCTGAAGGGGCGCCCATGCGCCGGGCGGCCGGGGAGAGAGTGCTCATCTGGTAAGCGATCAGATCCTGTCCGGAGATTTTTTCCGCCCGTGGCCAAACCTCCTTTCCGAAAGCGTAATGACAGCGACATCGCCCGTCCGTCGGCGGGCGGGGTGACGGCGCTGCCCAGTCCCCGGGACGCCCATGTGGCAAGGCACGCTTCAGGCGCACCCGCTCAATCCGCTCATGGATTTCGCATGCCTGCAGAGTGGGAGCGGCAGGAGGCGATTTGGTTGTCATGGCCGCACAGGCTCCGGACTTGGCCGGGCGGGTTCCGCCCGATCCCGGCGGTGTTTGCCAGGGTCGTGGCGCACGTCAGCCGGTTCCAGAAGGTGCGGATTAATGTCGCACGCGATCTGCAGCCGCGAGCCCGGTCGCTGATCAACCGCGCCGGGGCTGACATGGCCAACGTTGAGCTCTATGGGCACGCAACCAACGACTGCTGGTGCCGGGATCACGGGCCGATTTTCGTCAAAGACGGCGCGGGTGCCGTGGCGGCCACCGACTGGTGCTACAACGCCTGGGGTGGCAAGTACCCGCCGTATACCCTCGACAACGGGATTCCTTCCAGAATTTGCCGGGCGTTGGGGATAAGGCGTCTTGCCGTGCCGATGGTGCTGGAGGGTGGATCCATCGACGTCAACGGCGCCGGATGCCTGCTGACGACGGAATCATGCCTTCTGAATCCAAACCGCAATCCACGTCTAAGCCGGGGGCAGATCGAGCAGGTTTTGCGCGACAATCTGGGAGTCAACGTCGTCTTTTGGCTGGGGGCCGGCATCGCAGGCGACGACACGGATGGCCATGTGGACGATCTGAGCCGTTTCTTCAGGGCCGACGGGATTGTCACGGCGGTAGAACGGAACCGGCGCGACATCAACCATCGGCCGTTGCAGGAGAATCTGGAGCGGCTGAGAGGCCTGCGCACGCCCGCCGGCTGCCGATTCAATCTCGTCGAACTGCCCATGCCGGAGCCGTGTTTCCGGGGCGCCCAGAGGCTGCCGGCCACCTATGCGAATTTCCTCGTCATAAACGGCGCGGTGCTTGTGCCCGCATTCCGGCAGCCGACGCGGGACGCCGAGGCGGCCGCGATCTTGGCGGGTTGTTTTCCCGGGCGGGAGATCATCGCTGTCGACTGCCTCGATCTTGTGCTTGGGCGCGGGACGCTGCACTGCATCTCCCAACAGCAGCCCGCCGCCGGATGATCGCGGCGCAGGAAGCCTCCGTGGCGAGGCCAGTCGCAACTCAAATCCGGCCCGCCGAATTTGCCCGACCTTGGCAATATCCACGTGTCGTTTCAATGCATCCGCGTCGCGCGGTCGGTCCGCCGAAGTTCGGCCATTGACCCGGTGGTCCCGATTGCGCTGTATCAGGCAATTCTCCTTTGAATGAACACAACTCCCTTCCGACAATCTTGGATACTGTTCGCGGTGCTTTTCGGGCTTTGCGCCGGGTGCGACTCGGTGGACTCGGTGCGGACGACGATGCAGGATCGCATTTCTGCCGTGGCGCCCAAGGCCAGGACGGTCAGCGGCGATAAACATCAGGTCTTTGAAGCCGCCAGGCGGGCGATGGAGAAATGCGGCTATCAGTTCACCGGAGGGGGAGCTGCCCAGGGACGCCTGGACGGGCTCACGCGCATCGAAGGAGGTGACGATTTGCGGTCATCGCGACAGCGGGCCATTTCGATCGACATGGATGACCTCGATGGTGGAAGGGTCGATGTCCACGTGAAGATTAAGGACATCGTCGAGGGAGATTTTGGCCGGTCTGCGATGCCTGCGACGGAAACCCCTGTTCGCGATCCGGCTGTGTACGATGCGTTCTTCGACGAGATCGAGCACCAACTCAAGACTCCGGCCGCGGAACAGGGCCGGCTTTAGCCGTCTCCCGAAACTGGCAGGGAGGCTTCTTCTCCTGACGGCACTGAGGGCGGACGCCGTGCGCTGCTAGGCGCGGCCGAGGTAGCTGCCGTCGGCAGTGCTGACCTTGATCAGGTCACCGTTCTTGATGAACAGCGGAGCCGACACAACGAGACCGGTTTCGCAGACCACCGATTTTTGGACGTTGCTGGCGGTGTCACCGCGAATTCCCTCCGGGGCGTCGGTGACCTTGAGCGTGACTGAAGAAGGGAGGTCGACGGTGACGGGGCGGTCATCGACAAAGAGAACCTCGACCTTCCCGTTGGCCACGAGGTAAAATTTGGAGTCGCCGATCATCGCAGCGCTGAGCTCCACCGTCTCGTAGTTGTCGGGATCGAGAAAGGCGAAGTTGTCCCGGTTGGCATAGCTGAACTCAAGCGTCCGGCGGTCAGTCGAGAGCACCTCCATCGTTTCTGTGGAATTGAACCGCTGGTCGAAAGAGCGGCCGTTCTTGAGATTGCGGAGCTTGGCCTGGACGAAGGCGCGCAAGTTGCCTGGCGTGCGGTGCTGGGTTTCCATCACGAGATACGGCTCGTTGTTGAACTTGATCACCTGGCCTTTGCGGAGGTCATTTGCGGACGACATAAGAAATGGCGGACAGCGGGATTGATGTGGTGTAAAGGTGTAGGAGTAAGAAGTCGCGCCGCGCACTGTCAAGCCGGCGGCTGCATGATCTCCGGGCTTGCCCTTTTTTCGTGGCTTCCGACACTGCGCGAAACTCATGAAGCAAAGGACCATCCTGCGCGAGGTGTCGCTGAGCGGCAGCGCGCTGCATACTGGCGAGCCTGTCACGCTGACAATGAAACCCGCGCCTGCCGGCACTGGAGTCGTCTTCAGGCGCATTGACATCGCTGGTGCGCCGGAGGTGAAGCCCCGTGTCGATCAGATCGTCGACCTTGTGCGTGCGACGACGATCCAATCGGGCCATGCGAGGATTGCCACTGTGGAACACGTGCTCAGCGCCCTATGCGGGTGCGGGATCGACAACGTTTACGTCGAGATGAACGCAAGCGAGCCGCCGATCATGGATGGATCGGCCAAGCCGTTCGTTAACATGATCCTCGAGGCCGAGCCTGTCGAACAGGACGCGGACCGCGCCTACTTCGTTCTGGACCAGCCGGTCTCGGTGACGCGCAACAATTCCTCCCTCATCGCATTGCCGGCCGATGTGCTGAAGATCTCCTGTACGTCCGCCGACGACCGCGGCATCCACACCCAGCACCTGTCGCTGACGATCGATCCCGATACCTACATAACGCAGATCGCCGCGGCCCGGACCTTCACGATATACGAGGACATCGAGGAGCTCATCAAGCTCGGCAAGATCAAGGGAGGTAGTCTGGACTGCGCGATCGTGATCAAGGGGGACAAGATCATCTCGAAGGAACCGTTGCGCTTCAAAGACGAGTTTGTCCGTCACAAGATTCTGGACATCATCGGGGACCTGATGCTCCTCGGATTTCCGCTGAAAGCGCACATCATAGCGACGCGGCCCGGCCACGCCATCAACGCCGAGTTGACCCGGGCGCTTGTCGCCCGCTGGGAGGAGGTGAAGAACGGGCCGAAGAAGAAACTGGTTCCCCGTCCGAAACAGGTGTTGGCGACGGAGACATCCCTCGACATCCGCCGCATTCTCGACACGGTGCCCCACCGCTATCCTTTCGTGATGATCGACCGCATCGTGGAATTTGTGGGAGATGATGAGCTCGTCGCGATCAAGAACGTCACGATCAACGAACCATTTTTTACGGGTCACTTTCCGGGAAATCCCGTCATGCCCGGAGTGCTGCAGCTTGAGGCGATGGCGCAGGCTGCCGGCGTTCTGCTATTGCGGCGCGGCTCGGTGGAAGGAAAGGTGGCGTTGTTTATGAGTGCTGACAAGGTGAAGTTCCGCAAGGCGGTCCGTCCGGGCGACCAGCTCGTCATCAATGCCCGGCTGACGCGGACGCGCGGCAACAAAATCGCCACCGCCGAGGTTAGCTGCAGTGTGGGCGGCTTGGTGGTCTCGTCGTCGGAGCTGATGTTCACTGTGATTGACGAGGATGAGATGGAGTAGGCAGCGCATGGCTTCCCAAATTCATCCCACTGCGATCATTGAGCCGGAGGTCGAGCTCGGAGCCGACGTCATCGTGGGCGCCTATGCGTTCATTGGGGGCCGGGTTGTTATTGGCGACGGTTCGGTCGTGCATCATCATGCCACTGTCGAAGGCCGCACGGTATTGGGGCGGCAATGCGAGGTTTTTCCGTATGCGGCGGTCGGGACGAAGACGCACGATCTGAAGTTCCAGGGCGGAGATCCGGGCCTGCGTGCGGGAGACCGCAATGTGTTTCGCGAGTACGTCACCATCCACGCCGCGACCAAGGACGGCGACTTTACCGTGCTCGGCAACGATAACGTCATCCTGGCCTACAGTCATGTTGCCCACGATTGCGTGATTGGGGATCATCTGGTCATGAGCAGCCAGTCCGCTCTGGCGGGGCACGTGATCGTCCAGGACCACGTGAATATCGGATGGGGCACGGGCCTGCACCAATTCTGCCGGATCGGCTCCCATGCGATGTTGGGGGCGATGGCGAAGGTCGTCCAGGATGTGCCCCCGTTCATGATCGTCGACGGCAACCCGGCGGTGGTACGTTCCATCAACAAGGTGGGTCTGGAGCGCACCGGTTTCGATGCCGCGCAACTCGAGCGCGTGAAACAGATCTACCGCATTCTTTTTCGAGAAGGGCTCAACCGCGCCCAGGCAATCCAGAAACTGACGATGCACCCGGATGCGGCGAGCGGGGAGTATCAGCAGATGCTGGCGTTTGCCGCCGCGAGTGAACGAGGGATGGTGCCTGGGTATCGTGCGGACAATTGACGGGAGCACGACGCCATTGCCGCGTTTTGCCTGAAGACTCGGACGGAGCGTCGTGGCTCCGAATGCCGGGGCTGCAGTCGAATGACCTGGCCGGAGAATTCCGGAGCCTCGGTTGGGCGGGATCGGTTTCCCGCCTACTTCTTCTTGTAGACCGTGGCTGGATCGAAAAGGCGCTCAGCGGTATAGCGGAGTGCAAATGCAGGGTCGTCCAAGCTGTCAAGTCGGCGGTAGAAGCACGACTTGTAACCGTTATGGCACGAGGCATTCGCGGGACCCGTTTGCTCCACTTTGATCAGGAGAACGTCTTGATCGCAATCAGTGTAGAGCTCTTTCACGATTTGCACGTTTCCTGACTCCTCTCCCTTCACCCAAAGCTTGTTGCGAGACCGGCTCCAGTAGGTGGCCTTCTTCGTGGTCAGCGTGCGCGCGAGCGACTCCGCATTCATGAACGCGAACATCAGCACCTGACCGGTGCTGGTATCTTGGGTGATGCACGGGATCAATCCGTCGGAGCCGAACTTCGGCTGGAGTGTTTTACCGAGTTCGATTTCTTGCGTCGTTGTGCGGGCGGGGAATGTGGTGGTGCTCATGGGCAAATGGGAGACAATTGGCGATTGGCGAACAATATCAGGAAGGCGGAACGATGTGGCGACTCCTAGGCGCGGTCCGCCGGACAGGCCGCGAGAGCCGCAAAAGGAAGGCTGTTTTCGAGCGACAGGCAAGCCATCAAGAGCGTTGGAGCGCTGAGAAGCGTGGCCTGGTCCTCGGCGGTGCAAGCGGCGCGCCGATAGGTTGGCCCAATGTGCGAAGCTGTCAAAAGGCTGGCGCCTCAATCCACGGCCGTTACAGCGACGCTGGGATAACTCAGAGCCAGCGCAGATTTCCCAACCCGTATGATCACCGAAGGGGACGATTGATTGTCGAAGGGGACAGGCACCTGCATCCGAACAGCAGGGGACAGGCACCTGC
>PMKA01000299.1 GCA_003157575.1 Opitutia bacterium | reverse complement strand
CGAGCGGGGTGTCCGCGTCGAGCGAGACGAACTTCCGGTCGATCAAGCGCTCGATGCTCGTGGCGGTCCGCACGACCCACGCGGTGGTCGCCGAGTCATAGGGGCTGACGATCAGGCTGACGCCCCGCTCCCTGGCGAGTTCGACGATGTCGCTTTCAACCGGCAGGTTGCCTGTTACGATCAGCAGGCGCACGCCGATCTGAACCGAGTGTTGCTGGATGTCCCGGCGGTCGCCGACGACGATGATGGACTGGCGGGGAGCGATGTGCTCGTCGTCGGAAAACCTCCCGAAGGACCGGATATCCATCGCCCCGATACGCACGTAGAGCTCCTCCGGCGTGCCCTCGTCCGTCAGGTGAATAACCCTGGCCTTGAGCGCACGCGCCACATCGCCCAGCCGGGTGTGGACCTGCCTCATGAGTTTCGGCTCTCGAACCTTGGGCGTGAAGAAACCGCCGAGTTGGAAGATCGAGACGCTGCCGATAAAACGGCGGCTGGCGTCCAGAACGGGCAGGATGCGGATGTCGTGGTCGTCGATGAGTTCAAGAGCCTCGGCGCAGGTGGCATCCTCGGAGATCGAGATGACGTCGGAGACCATGACGTCGCCGACCCGCGGCGTGACGTCGCTCAGGTAGTGTGGCAGCGGTTGATGAAAACGCGCCAGGATGCTGTCGATCCGGGCATTGGAGTTTCCGCAGCGGGCGGCGACATAACCCCGGTCGCCCCGGGCTTCCTTCAGCGCGGCGTATGCAATGGCGGAACAGATCGCATCGGAGTCGGGGTTCTTGTGGCCGATGACNNGGAGGCTGCCGGACTTGCGTTCCGACCGCTTCCCAGGGCTGTAGCTGTTCCACGAAAGATGGTTTCGAGATGGTGCAGGGCCGCCGCCTGCCGGCGGCCCCGCCGTACGTCGATGTCAGGAACCAGGCACGGTCGGCGCCACGCCGGCTTCGCTCGCGATCACGGAGCCTTTGCCATAGATCCGCTGGTTGCCTCCGGTGGGGGCGGGAATCGTCTCGCGAATGTCGTTGGTGGCCTTCCCGGCGGTGTTGACCAGGCGCTTGTCGATCGACTGGTAGTACTGGACGTTGCCGCCGAGAAAGATGATATGGCCGCCCGCGCTGCGATAGGCGCCCGAAGCGTCGTCCCAGGTTCCCGCGGCGTTGAGTCCGCGCGTGAAGGCGACCGGCGTCGTTGCAGGATCGCTCATCTTCAACCCCCCGACGAACTCGAAGCTGGGCGTCTTGCTCTGGAGCGCGGCGATGACCTGGCCGTGCGTCGTGTCATCGGGATCGATGACCGTGGCGGGGGCCGCGCCGTCGAACTTGGGATCGTTTTTCGCGAAATACAGGCTCGCGTCGTTGAGCGTGCCCGCGCGCCCCAGGAGGCCGATCCAGCGGAAGTAGTTGGAGTCGGCCTTGACGTTGGCCTGGGCGGCGTCGGTGAGCGGGTCGGGGAGCCGGTCGTTGTTTTCGGCGGCGAAGATCATCGCCGCCTTGCCGATTTCGCGGAGGTTGTTGGCGTCGGCCGTGCGCTGGGCGGTCTCGCGCACCTTGCCGACCGTGGGGATGATGATCGCCGCGAGGATTCCGATGACGGCGATGACGGTGAGCAGTTCGATCAGTGTGAAGCCGCGGGAGCCGCGGCGGGAGGTATTGATTTTATTTGTATGCATAGGGGAGGGAAACGCCGGCACACTGGCGCGCGGGTTTCAGCTGACACAAGGCGAAATTTTCCACCGGGCTGGACAAGACCGCCCTCCTGTCCGAAGGTGAAGGACACCCATGAAGATCTACCTTGACGGCCAGTTTGTTGACGCGGCGGACGCGAAGATATCCGTGTTTGACCACGGTCTGCTTTACGGCGACGGGATTTTCGAGGGGATCCGTCTTTACGGGGGCAATGTCTTCCGGCTCGACGAGCATCTCGACCGCCTCTGGTGTTCGGCCAAGGCGATCCTCCTGACCATCCCGATCTCGCGCCGGGAGATGGCCGGGGCGGTCTGCGAAAGCTGCCGCCGGAACGGCCTTCGCGACGGCTACATCCGCCTGGTGGTCACCCGCGGAGCCGGCGATCTCGGGATCGCCCCGTGGCTGTGCCCGAAGCCGTCGGTCTTCATCATCGCCGACAGGATTGCGCTGTATCCACCGGAATATTACACAACCGGGCTGAGCATCGTGACGGTGCCGACGCGCCGGCTGGGCGCGGCGGCGCTGACCCCGATGGTGAAGTCGCTGAACTACCTCAACAACATCCTCGCCAAGATCGAGGCCCGCCAGGCCGGCGCCCTGGAGGCCGTCATGCTCAACGACGCCGGTTTCGTCGCGGAATGCACGGGCGACAACATCTTCATCGTCTGCCACGGGCGTCTGCTGACGCCGTCGGCCCAGCAGGGGGCGCTGAAGGGCATCACCCGCGAGGCGATCTTCTCGGTGGCGCAGGCGTTGTCGGTGCCTGTCGAGGAGCACGAACTGACCCGCTACGACCTTTGGAACGCGGACGAGTGTTTTCTCACGGGGACCGGGGCCGAGGTCATTCCCGTCGTCAAGCTCGACGGACGCGAGATCGGCGACGGAAAGCCGGGGCCTGTCACCGGGCGCGTGCTCGCAGGGTTCCGTGCGCGCGTGCTCGTCGAGGGCACACGGATCTGACGCTGCCGGATACCCGGGATCGCATCCGTTCCCGGGGGGGGGCAGATCAGCGGTTGACGCCGTTTTTTCCTTTCGATGCGCTCATCCTTGCCACCGGCCCTTTCGGTGGCATGATTACTGCAAAGATTCAGGGAGAACGCGCGGGCGTGTCCCACTTTTTTGGGCCGCGTTTCGCCGTTTTCCCATACTGTGTTATATTTGATCCATGGCCAATTCCCTGAAATGTGACCTCTGCGGAAAACCCGCGACCGTCCATCTCACGCAGATCGTCAACAACAAGATCCACAAGGTTGACCTCTGCGAGGGATGCGCGCAGGCCAAGGGGGTGACTGATCCCAGCGGGTTTTCGCTGGCGGACCTGCTGTTGAAGACATCCCTGAATCCCGAGCCCCAGGGCGAGGGCGTCCGCTGCGAACAATGCGGCGCGACGGAGGCGGATTTCAAGAAGCTGGGACGCTTTGGCTGCCCGGCCTGCTACGAGACGTTCAAGTCGGTCATCGAACCGCTGTTGGGCAACATGCACAAGGGCACGGTCCACGTCGGGAAGGTGCCCCATCGGGCGCTGGAGCGGAAATCGCTTTATGACCGGCTGACACACCTCCAGGGGGAGCTCGACGAGGCAATCAAGGCGGAGCGCTACGAGGACGCGGCCCGCTTTCGCGATGAGATCCATCAGGTCAGGCAGTCCTTCGGGGAGAAAACGCTGAGCTGACATGAAAATCGCACCACTTTTTGAAGCGCAGACGGAACCCGCCGACGCCGCGGCCGGCAAGTGCGCGATCGTGTTGACGACGCGGATCCGGCTCGCGCGGAATCTCGCCGGACAGCCGTTCCCCGGGTGGGCCAAAGAGGCGCAGCGGAGCGCCATGTTGGCCGAAAGCCTGGCGGCTGTCGCGGATCTGCCGCAGATGAAGAAGGGACTGAGCCTGACCGTGGAGGAACTCTCGGATCTCGAGAAGCAGATCCTCGTGGAGCGCCACCTGATCAGCCGCGAGCTG
>PMKA01000152.1 GCA_003157575.1 Opitutia bacterium | reverse complement strand
AGGTTGCCCGTGGGCTCGTCGGCGAGGAGCACGGAGGGATAGCCGGCGAGCGCCCGCGCAACGGCGACACGCTGCTGCTGGCCGCCGGACAACTGCGAGGGAAGATGCTTGGACCGGTGCGCCATGCCGACCTTTTCCAGCGCCTCGTTGACGCGCTGCTTGCGCTCGGCGGCGGGCATGCCGCGGTAGGTCAGCGGAAGATCAACGTTCTCGTAGACGGTGAGGTCGCCGATGAGGTTGAACGACTGGAAAATGAACCCGATCTCGCGATTGCGGATGCGCGCGCGCTCGGCGAGCGTGAGCCCCTGCACCGGGCGGCTGTTGAGCAGGTACTGCCCGTCCGTCGGAGTGTCGAGCAGCCCGAGGATCGAGAGGAGCGTGGACTTTCCGCAGCCGGACGGGCCGGCGATGGAGACGTATTCGCCCTTGAGAATATCAAGGTGGATTCCGGAGAGGGCGTGGGTTTCGACCTCGTCGGTCAGGAAGACCTTGGTCACGCCGTCGAGTTTGATGAGCGATTGGCCGTTCGTTTCAGTGTTCATGGAAAGGAAGAGGTTAGCGGTAAGATGTTGGCGGTAGGCGGTAAGCTGTAAGCGATAAGCGGTCTCAATTCAGAATACTCCGCCTTCACTCGGTAAACAGGCTTTCGTAGGTGATCGGTGTAGGAGCCTGCTTGCAGGCGAATCTTACTTCGGAATCGCCTGCAAGCAGGCTCCTACAATTTGCATAGATACGGCCAGGCGCTAATTCAGACGGATGCGGTCGTTGGCATCCCATTGGGTCATGTCGGAGAGGATGACGCGGTCGCCGGGGCGCAGGCCGTTGACGATCTCGATGGTGTTGACGGAGCTCCGGCCGAGCTGGACCTGGGTGCGCGTCGCATAGACGCCGTCGGAGTCGAGCTTGAAGATCCCGACCGTGCTGCGCTCCTGCCCGAAGGCCGGACGGCTGACGAAGATCACATCGTCCAGGCGTTCGAGCTCGATGGTGCCGTCGACGCTGAGATCGGGGCGCGCGCCCTTTGGAAGATTGCCCTCGAGCGAGACGTCCACGGTGACGGTGCCGTTTTGGACGGACGGATCGATTCGCGAGACGTGTCCGTTCACAATGCCGTTGCGCGTGTCGATGGAAGCGGTCTGGCCGATCTGGATGTCCTTGGCCTGGGTTTCGGCGATGCGCACCTCGGCCTTCAGGCGGGCCGGGTCGGCGACGCGGGCGAGATTCGCCCCGGGCTGCACCTGGGCGCCCACCTCAACGGGCAGCACCTGGAGCACGCCGGGCATTCCTGCGCGCACGGAAAGCGCGTCGGCCTCGTCGTTGCGGAGCTTCGCCTGGGCGCGGATGCGCTCAACCTCGGCCTCTTTCACCGCGAGCTGCGGCGCGATGCTTTCCTTGGTGAAAGCGAAACGTTTCTGCTCGATCTCATAAAGCGTGCTGGCGTCCTCGGCCGCGACCTTCGAGCGGCGAAGCTCCAGCGTCGAGACAAGGCCGTCCTTGAAAAGGTCGTCGTTCACTTCCGCCTGCAGACGGTTGGTTTCGAATGCGGCCTTTGCGTTGGCCAGCGCGGCCTCGGCATCCAGCACTCCCTTCTGGAGGGTGACCTTGAGGTTTCCCAATTCGGCCTCTGCCGACTTAAGCTGCGACTCCGCGCTGGAGGCCGCTTCGATCACGCTCGGGTTGTTGAGAACGAGGATGACGCTGTCCGGTTTGACCATCGCGCCCGGGCGCAACACGATCCGGTCGACCCTGCCGTCGGTCCGCGCGGCGATCCAACGGATCTCCTCCGGCACGAGGGTTCCGAGGCCGCGCACCTGGCGGACCATCGGGCCGCGTTTCACGGTGTCGGTCCACACCAGGTTGCGATCCACGGTGGGCGCGGCGGGCTTCAGGCGGGAAAGGGCGAGAGTCACGCCGATCAATGCGACTGCGACGATGCTTGCGGTGATGATGCGCTTCCGGCGCTTCTCTTTGGCGGCGTTGGGGCGGGGAATGTCCATATAGGTTCGTTTTGAACAGGACATTTGCATCGTCTGTGCCAACCTGTTGACGAATTTGTAAGTACCTTAACATCAACATCGAATGTTTCATCTATCCCAGACCGAAGGCTGATGGACGCCGCTGGTGGGATCGCTCCGTCCCAGAAATGGGATCGTGTTCAAGACCGGCGGGCCGAAGCCGGTGTCCTGCACTCCTACACGGGCAGCCGAAGAGTTGCCACGCAGCCGGTTCCCTCTTCGCGATTTTTGAGGCTGAGCGTGCCGCCGTGGTTTTCGGTGATCTGGCGGCAGAGCAGGAGGCCGATCCCCGAGCCGGTCGGCTTGGTGGTGAAGAAGGGCACGAACAGGTTGGCCGTGTTGGCCAGACCGCGACCATCGTCCTCGATGCGGACCTCGAGCAGGGAGCCCTTGTGCTCCCAGCTCACGCGCACGCCGCCGTGGTTGTCGAGCGAGGCGTCGACGGCGTTCTTGAAGAGGTTGATCAGGACCTGTTCGATTTGGGCGGCATCGATGTTGGCGCTCACCTCGGGACCGCCGGTCACCGTGATTGCAATGCGGGTTTCCAGCGCCGCGGCGCGGCGGATGAGAGGGGCGATCTCGGCGGGCGCCAGCGTGGGCTGAGGAAGTTTTGCGAGCCGGGCATAGGCCTGCATGAAGCGGCTGAGACCCTCGGCCCGGGACTCGATGATTTCGAGGCCCGAGCGCATGTCGTCCTCCCAGTCGGGCGCGCGCGGGCTGCGTTTGAGCATCGCGCCGAGGCTTCCGGCGATCGACTTGATGGGGGCCAGGGAATTGTTGAGCTCGTGGCCGAGCACGCGGACGAG
>PMKA01000481.1:4552-5097 GCA_003157575.1 Opitutia bacterium | reverse complement strand
ATGCAGGCGCCCCACCGTCAGGATGACGATACGTCCGCGCCGTCTCGCCGTTTCAGCGGCCGTTTCGGGGACAAAGTCCTCCCGGAGGGCGCCGGGAGTGAGGAAGGTTTTTCCAGCCGCCTCAGGAAAGCGCTCGCACAACAGGTTGCGCGTGAAAACAGTCAGAACGCTGATCCGGCTGGCCCGGTGAATCAACCGCCGCGCCAGCCAGCGTTTGAGGAGGTTGCTGTGGAATTTGAGGATCTCCGATCCGTGAAACGTGAGGACGATGCGCTTGGGCCGGAACCCCGGCACCCACTGGAGCATCATCATGGCAAGCATGGGTCCCGGCTCCGGGAGATACACGGTGGCATGTCGCAGGCGGCGGCGGTGGACGATCATCTCCCTCATCATGCGCAATTGGCAACCCAGGTCGTGCGTTCCTTTCAGCGGCATGCGGCGCAGTCGGAAGGGCCACTGCTTCTCCTTTGCCCCGGGCAGGGCGGCCTGTGCCCAGACCTCGATATCGTAGCCCTGATTCGCCGCGGCCCGCGCGATCTGTTCGG
>PMKA01000481.1:0-4533 GCA_003157575.1 Opitutia bacterium | reverse complement strand
CGCTGCGTTTGGCAAGATGGAGATTCCCGAAATATGGTATGACGTCGACGACAGGCAAACAGATACTTCGGTCGGAAAACCTCGCGGGATATTGCGCCGCAACGGTTGCGCGGCTGAAGTTCCGACGGATGATTGGGAGGCCGGGATCGGGCCAGGACTCTCTCTTTTCATGGCACCCGTCGGCCTGAAACGGGTCGTCGATAGGTATTGAATTCGGGGAAATTCGCGCAAAGATTCTTGGATCGCAGTTCAGACCTGGCTCCATTATCACCTAACTTTCCTATGGCACAAGCGGATGACGACGGGCAAAATTCTGGAATCCCTGCAAACGATGCTGCAAAACCTTCGCCGCAGGAAGATGATGCGATACTGCGCGAATCCCTGAAGCGATGTTCCGCCTCCACCTACGAGGCTGCATCCCAGTTCCGCAAGACGAAGAACACCGAGCATCTGCCGGCCATCATTCTTGGGATTGTGGAGCGGTTTGTTGAGCCGGATCTCCGGCCGAAACTCAAGGACCCGGATGATGATCTCCGGTTGATCGAGGATCTGGGCATCGATTCCCTCACGATGATGGAGANNCTGCCCAAGCCGACGAAGTTCCTGCCGATTGAACAGATCGTGGCGATAATGCCGATCCAGGCGCCGTTCCTGTTTCTTGGGGAGGCCTCGGTCAGCTCGCATGGCGCAAGCGCCAAGTACAAGATAAGCGGGCAGGAATTTTTCCTCCAGGGGCATTTCAAGGACAATCCCGTGATGCCTGCCTCCATCATGCTGGAGGCCATCGGACAGCTGGGCGTCCTGTTCATGCTGGAAGGCGGGATCTGCGAACCCGGCAAGATGGTCGATCCCCGGACCATCTTCTTCACCTCTTGCGAGGGGGTGCGCTGCCACCGCATGTGCAAGCCGGGGGATGTGCTGAGCATCTCGATCAAACCCAAGCGCGTGAAGATGCCGCTCGCCACCTTCGAGGGATCCATCCGTGTGGGACAGGAAAAGGCGGCGATGGCGGAGGAAATCACACTGACCTTTTCCCTGGTCGACGCGGTCGTCGCGGAGCCTGAGAAACCGGCGGCGGCCAACGATGAACAGGCGCCCCGGCCGGACGCCATCAGCGCCTGACGGGCATGAGGAAAGTCTACATCACCGGGATTGGATTGATCACTAGCATCGGCAACGACGTCCCCTCCGTGACCGGGAGCCTTCGCGCCCTGCGGCACGGCTTTGTTCTCTATCCCCCGTTCCAGAAGCCCGGCGTTCCGGTAAAGGTGGTCGGCACGATCAAGGATTTTTCCGTGGATACCACGGACCAGGAGGACTGGCAGTACCCGCCCCGGTACTCGATCAAGCGGGAAATATTGCGGGGGCTCGCACCGAATTCGCTCTATGCCTATTGTGCGATGATCCAGGCTGTCGCCGACGCGCAGCTTGCCCCCGGGGACGTGTCGAATCTGGACACAGGGCTTTACGCTGCGTCGGGCGGTTCGCCATTTATGACGCATTACAACCACGCCCGGATGGAGCAGTTGGGTGTGTTGCGCTGCTCACCCCTCGGGATCGTCGCGTCGATCGCCGGCACGCTGAACTTCAACCTTGTCGCGACCTTCAAGATTTTTGGCGCCTCGTGCGGGTTCTCGTCGGCATGCGCCTCCTCTTCGCACGCCCTCGGCTTCGCGTACGACGAGATTGTGACCGGGCGCCAGAAGCGCATGTTCGTGGTGGGCGCGGAAGACTGCAACACCGACAGCATCCTGCCGTTCGCGGGCATGCGCGCCCTTTCGCCGCAGACGAATCCCGACCTGGCCTCGCGGCCCTTCGACGCGGCGCGGGACGGCTTTGTTGGCACGGGGGGGGGGGCGGTGCTTGGGGTGGAGGGGGGGGGGGAGGTCGGACGCCGATGTGTTGGGCCCTATTGCGAGATGGCCGGGTGGGGACAGGCTTCGGATGGCTACAACGTCGCAATCTCCCATCCGGAGGGCTCGGGGTTGCGCGTTGCGATGACGAACGCCCTTCGCTATGCGGGGATTGAGCCGGCGGCGGTCGATTACGTGAATGCGCACGCAACGTCGACGCCGATCGGCGACACCTCGGAGGCGAGGGCGCTCAAGGCGGTCTTCAAGGAGGCCGCCATGCGTCCGGCCGTGAGCAGCACCAAGGCGCTCACGGGCCACGGCCTCTCGGTGGCCGGCGCGATGGAGACCGCATTCTGTTCGATCGCGATCAAGGAAGGCTTCATGCCCGGTTCGGCTCACATTACGCGGCTCGATCCCGCCTGCGAGGGTCTGAACATCATCCGGGCCACGCTTTCGCAGCAGCCGCGCG
Source organism: Opitutia bacterium (assembly GCA_003157575.1). Lineage (GTDB taxonomy): Bacteria > Verrucomicrobiota > Verrucomicrobiia > Opitutales > Opitutaceae > Fen-1467. Next base: position 2,211 of record PMKA01000481.1, on the reverse strand, counting down.
TCGTGCTGAACAACAGCAGCGGATTTGGCGGGGCCAACGTCTGCATCGTGCTGCGCCAGGCATGAGAAGGCTCGCCGATTCTTATCGGACCGCGCTGGTCACCGGCGCCAGCACCGGTCTTGGGCGTGCGGTGGCGGAGATGCTGCTCGAGGAGGGTGTGCGGGTCTGGGGGACCGCGCGCGATCCGGCGCGGCTGGCGGTCATCGAGGGCCTAAATGCGGTGGCGCTCGACCTCGATTCCGACGCGTCCGTCGATGCGGCATTCGCAGCGGCCGGGCGGGATGCCGACGGGCTCGATCTTGTGGTCAACAACGCCGGTTACGGGCTCTTCGGCTCCTTTGACGAGCTGGATTTTGCGGGATGGCGGCGCCAGCTCGACACGATGCTCGTCCGCACCCTGCGGCTGTCGCATCTGGCGCTCCGGTCCATGCGCGCCCGCAATCGCGGCGCCCTGGTCAACGTCTCCTCGCTCGCCGTTGAATTTCCCCTCCCGTTCATGAGCGGTTACAACGTTGCGAAATCGGGCCTCGCTGCATTCTCGGAAAGCATGATGATGGAGGTTGCCGGAACCGGTGTTATTGTGATCGATTTTAGACCCGGCGATTATCGCACGAATTTCAACCAGACGATGCAGGCTGCCTCAGAACTAGATTCCTCGCCCGACCCGGCCCGCGCGGCCCGCCGCCTGCGCGCGTGGTCCGTGCTCGACGCCAACCTCCGTGGGGCGCCGCTGCCGGCGCGGGCGGCGGCGGATCTGCGGCGGGCGCTCCTTCGCCGCCGAAGCGGCACGGTGCGCTCCGGCGCGTTCTTCCAGGCGCGCCTTGCGCCGCTGCTGGTGCGGCTGATCCCGCTGCGGCTGCGCCGTGCGGCCGTGGCCCGGTATTTCGGTTGTTCCTGACGTGGCCAAGATCCGGATATTGGTGCTGACCTCAAGCACGGGCGGCGGCCACGACGCGAGGGCGCAGGCCTTTGCCGAATGGTGCTTCGAGCTGTACCGGTACGATGTCGACGTGCGCATCGAGCAGATGCTTGAAAAGTCATCCCGGTTTTATCGCGGCGGCGTGGACCTCTATAACGGCATCCAGCGCCGGCTGCCCTGGCTGCACAAGGGGTTCTATGCCGTTGTCGAGGGGCTCAGCATCCTGAACCGGCGCACCGTGACGCTGGGCCGCGGGTATTACGAGCGGGTGTTGCGCGAGTACCGGCCCCACCTCGTCCTCAGCGTCCACGACTGCCTTAATCGCGGCTATTTCCAGCTCGCCCGCCGGGTGTTGGGGCCGGACAATGTGCGGTGCGCGACCTATTGCGGGGAATTTTCCGGAGGCTGGGGCTACAGCCGGAACTGGGTTGAACCCTCCGTTGACCTCTATTTCTCCCGCACGCCCACCGCGAGCGATTTTGCGGTCAAGCTCGGCCTTCCTCCGGGACGTTCGCGGGTCCGGGGTCACCTCATGCAGCCGCGGGCCTTTCTGGATGGTCTCAACAACGAGGACCGCCGGCATTATCGAGAACATCGTCTTGGCCTCAGGCCGGATCTGTTCACGGTGTTTCTGGCGACCGGGATGAACGGGGCCAACAACCACCTGGAACTGCTTCCGGCCCTGCTGGCTCATGCGGACAGGATTCAGGCGATCATCGTTTGCGGCCACGACCTCGCGGCTTACGGCGACATGATCCAGTGGCGGGCGCAGCACCCCGAGTTCTCGTGTTTCATCGACAGCTGCTCCGACGTCATGCACCAGTTGATGCGGGCGAGCGATGCAATTGTCACCCGGGGCGGCACGACGACCTGCGCCAAGGCGCTTCACTTCCGCTGCCCGATCGTATTCAACGCATTTGGGGGGATCATGCCGCAGGAACGGCTGACGGTGAAGTTTTTCAGGAACAGCCAGGCTGCCGAGCTCGTGCAGAATGCGGAGCAATTCCGCGATCTGATCGAACGCTGGTTGGCCGATCGGGCAAGCTATGACCGTTTGCGGGAAAATTTCTGCCGGCTGCGTTGTGAGGAGGATCCCACCACGCTGATCGACGAGCTGGTTGGTCTCGCCCAGGCCGCCGCGGGTGTCAAGGTGTCGCGCCTCCCGCTGGAACCGACGAACGGTTCTGTGCGGGGATTTTAGCCCGCATATCCAGTTGCCGTCGCCGTCACGGAAGCCGCTGGCCAAGAAATGACCGAGGCGACGGCGAAAGGCTTGGCTGTAGGGCCGGCGC
>PMKA01000245.1 GCA_003157575.1 Opitutia bacterium | reverse complement strand
TCGTCCGGGCGATCTCGATCATCTGGGGATGGCGTTCCAGGTACCGTTCCTTCAGGAGGGCCTGCCGTTGGAGAGCCTCGGCGAGTTGCGATCGGAGGGCGGAGCCGGTGCCATGGCCGGCAATGTAGGATATTTCGATCAGGTCGCGGTTGTTCTTCTGAAAATCCTCAACCTGCTTCGCATAAACCTCGAGACTGAGACGGTCGAGATGCGCGGCAGTCCGCGCAGTGTTGACGCTCTTGAGCCGGTCGCTGATAAAATTCAGGCTGTCGTCGAGAGAGATGAGGTTGTGGCTCCGTTTGTATTCCTGGAGCAGCTTTTCCTTCTTTTCGTATTCCACCTGGAGTTCCGTTGCGCGTTTCTTGAGGAAATCGATCGCGTCCTCGTTCGATCCGCCGCTCTTTTCAAGGAGGTAGTTGACGAATTGCTGGTAGAAGCGGTTGGCCACGAGGGCTGCGGCCTCCGGATCGCGGTGATGGGCTGTGATCACGATGATCAGGCTGCCCCGCACCGCCTCTGAAAAAACGGTGCCCAGCGCCTCGCCAGGCGACGGCAATTTCGCCCCCTGGACGCGATCTTGCTGAAAGGGGCGCTGAAGCAATGCGATCTCCTCGGGAGTGAACGACTCGATGACCTTGTTGCGCAGGCTCGCGCTGTTCAGCCGCTGGAGGTAGGTGTTGATGTCGATCTCGGAGCGCGGCGTTTGATCGACAACCTGGTCCACCATCACGATCTTCTCCGGCCGTTCGAACTGCATGGTCGCCCGGCTTTCATACATGGGAATCTGCCGCATCTGGAGGTAACCCAGGGGCAAAGACACCAGCAGGGCGAGCGGCAGGGCTATCCACAAGCGTTCACGAACGATGATGAAGTAATCCCGAAGAGTGCGGCGTTCGACCACATGCTCGTCGCCGGCGCCCGGGGCGACGGTTGTCGCAGGCGGTCTGGCGGAAGAGGCGGCGGGCGGGGACTTCACGGGAAATGACACGGCGGCTTCAGATCAGGCGTTCGGGCACATAGATGATGTCACCTGGCTCCAGCAGAAGAGAATCGTCCTTTTCCCTCGTCCGACCCTTCCCTTTGATCAGGCTGTCCACATCGACGGTGAAAACCTTTTTCGAGCCGTCGGGTCCGATGCGTGTCACCTGCACGGCAGAGCCTTTGGCGACGTCGGTGAACCCGCCTGAGCGAATGATGGCCTGGTACACGGTCAACGTTGATTCCACCGGCAGCGGAATCGGACCGGGGGACTTCACCTGGCCGTCCACTGTGACCGTGCGCGGAGCGTAGTCTTCAACGGAGATGGTTGCCTCGGGGTTCCGCAGAAACCGGCCGTCATGATAGGCCACCTCGATGATCTTCTGCGCCTCGTTGACGGTGGAGCCGGCCACATGCACGTCACCGACGAGGAACAGGTTGATATTGCCGCGGGCATCGATGCGCGTCACGGTGGCCAGATCCGGTTCGCCATACAGCACCACGCGCAGGCGGTCGGCGGAGGTGAGCTTGTAGATGAAACGGCCCTGGGCATCGGGCTTCGAATCCGCAGCCGCCGTCTCGCCTTTGACCGGCGCCGGCGCGGCAGCGGAAGTCTCAGCCGGCGTCATCGCTGAGACCCCTGGCCCGAATGCGAGAGAAGCCGCCGCGAGGGCGATCCAGAAGGGACGGAGGAGGGGCGACATGGGTCAATAATGTGCAGACAGGGTCAGGCTCGTTGTGAACCGGTCGTACACCGCATAGTCGAAGCTGGAACCGTTCGTCAGGAAACCGCAGGACAACGAGGCGGCAAAATGAGTTTTGATCGGGACGCTCATCTTGAGAAGAAATGAGTATGTCCGGTCGTCCCTGCCGCCGCCCTTAATCCCGAGAAAGCGGCTGTTTGTGTAACCCGCTTCGCCGGTCAGCGCAATCTTGATCTTCATGTTTGGCTTGACCGTGGCGGAGAGGTCGAACGACGTCGAATCGACCGAGATATCCGTCGCCGTCGTCGTGAAATCCTTTGATACCTGGAAATTGAAGGTGATCCGTCTGGTCATCGGCCAGGCGAACATAAAGTCGGTCGTCAGATCGTTGTAGGTGCCGCCGAGAGAGGTGTCCTCGTGTCTTGACTGATAGCCCACCCGCACGGTTCCGCTGAGCTTCGGCAGGATGGCACCTGTGCCGCCGATGGTGAAGGCCTGATCCACGGTATGAGATCCGCCTGTCGAGGCATCGCCAAAACGGATGCGATAGCCCCCAAGGACATCGAGCTTTGTCGAGTAGATGTAGTAAAGATCCACGCCCTCCGAATAAGACGAGAGGTCGTACAGCGGGGTGTTCGGTACGTAGTCCCGCATCAGGACCTCGCTCGTGCTGGTAATGTAATAGCGGTCGTTGATCGGGTACCTGAGGCCGAGGTTGGCGTTGTAGTGCCAGAAAGAGGCGCGGATGTTGGCTGCGTCGTCGCTCCGGCTTTCCTTCTGGGCGCCGGCGGTGAACGAACCTGTAAGGCGACCGTCGTTCTTCGTCAATCCCAGGGACGCACCGGGGTTTGTGTAGTTGTATTTGGAGTACTTTTGAAATCGGGCGCCGACGACGGACGCCGTGGCGTTGAAACCGAACACGCCTGCATGACGCGCGTAGGTTGCTCCGAGTTCAAGCGACTGGTCGACGTCTCCCGGGCTGTCAGCGTTGGCAAGGAGATTGGAGTCGTAGGTGATGCCGTAGTCGGCGTGCACATTCAGCTTGTCGCGTCCATCGTTCCATTCGACGAGTCCGGCGGAGCGCGGAACGACAAGGGCAACAAAGGCCACCACGACGAGGACACGGAGAAATGGGAGGCGGGGCGTGGTCAATGGTCGAAAAACGGATCACTGTCCTGTACGGAGCGTGTCGGGGCTGACTGTGATGTCCGCGGGCTGCACGGTTGGCACCACGGGGTTGGCTTCGATGTCCGTGCCGTCGGCTCCGGCAGCCGTGTCGAATACGACGGTTTTCTGTGCCCGTTCGCCCGCCGCGATCTGCGAGGCGAGAGAGGCGATCACACTTTGATCCAGGGGAAGCACCTGGATCGTGTCGGTTGGGGAATCGGTCACTATGGCTTCCTGTCCGCTGCGGAGGGTCTGCCCGATGCCGCCCCCCGGACCGCTCAATGCGGACACGGTCACATCGCCGTTGATGACATAGATTCGCGATTCCCGGTCGTACACTTCGATCACAACCTCCTGTCCCCGGATCTTCACCTGCGCATGAGGCGTCATGTATACCATCGTTGTGCCGGTCATCAGCTTGTTGGTTGTGATGATGATGCGGCCTTGGGTGATGCGTCCGACAGTGTGCGATATGGAAGGTTCCGTGACCGTCGTGTCAGTACCCTTCGGGAATGGCTTTTGCTCGAACTTTGCGATCTGAATGACGGTCTTCTCGTCGATGAAGATGCTCGTCCCGTTTGAATATACAAAGACGACATGCGCTGCCGGTGCGGTTTCATTCCGCGCCCCTTGAACAGGGAGGATGTCCCCTTTCTTCAGATTGTTTGCACCGCCGCCGACCGTGAAGGCCACACCTCCCGAGATCTCGGCCACGTAGATCTTTCCTGGAAAGAAATCCTGGGATGATCCCGCGAGCACGGAC
>PMKA01000370.1 GCA_003157575.1 Opitutia bacterium | reverse complement strand
CCACATGAACCTCATTTCCGGCATCGACATCACCGCTTCCGCTCTCGATGCGCAGAAGACGCGGCTGGACATCATCGCCCAGAACATCGCCAACGCCCAGACGAAGCGGACGCCCGCGGGCGGCCCCTACAAACGCCAGCTGATTTCCTTCCAGACAGCACTGCTCCAGCAGACGGCAAATGCCGGGTCGGCTCTCAGCGGAGTGCAGATTTCCTCGATCACCTCCGATCCCACCCCCGGGGAGCGCGTCTACAACCCGCAGCACCCNNGATCACCGCCACCCGCGCCTACGAGGCCAATCTCGCCGTCGCCAAGAACGGCAGGGAGATGGCCGACCGCACCCTCCGCATCGGGCAATAATTTCCGCCATGTCCCCCATATCTTCCATCAGTCCCACGCTTGCGGGCATCGCCGGGAGGATCACTGAACCCGTCAACACGCCCCCGATCATCGCCGACTCAGGCAAGACCGGGGCAACCATCGCCACCCCCTCGGGCGACGGGTTCGCCAAGGTTTTCGACCAGCTCGTGGGAACCGTGGAAGCCAAGCAGGCGCAGGCCAACGCCGTTACACGCAACGTGCTCGTCGGCGACCAGGGGCAGCTCCACCAGAGCGTCATAGCGATGCAGGAGGCCTCGGTTGCATTNNGAAATCATGCGCATGCCCGTCTGACGCATTCTTCCAACCGCCCATCTCGCCTGATTTAATATGAAAGCCTTCGCCCAATCGTTGCTTTCCCTCTGGAAACAACTCGGCCTTAACCAGCGCGTCTCGCTCGCACTGGCTGCCGGTGTGGTCGTCGTCGGCTTCGTCGCACTCGTCTTTTGGTCCCGCCGTCCCGACTACCAGCTCCTCTACGGCCGTCTTGGGGAGAAGGACGCAGCAGCCATCATAAGCCAGCTCGAAACGCAGAACATCCCCCATCAGGTGGCCGCCGGCGGCGGCGCGGTATATGTGCCCTCGGATCAGGTTTACCACCTGCGGATGGAACTCGCCGCCAAGGGCCTGCCAAGCGGCGATGGCGTCGGCTTCGAGATCTTCGACAAGGGCCAGTTCGGCCTGAGCGACTTCGTCCAGCGCACCAATTACATGCGCGCCCTGCAGGGCGAACTCAGCCGCACGATCTCCGAATTGCACGGGGTTCGCTCCGCGCGCGTGATGATCGTGCAGCCGGAAAACCGCCTGCTCCTCGTCGATCAGGGCATCAAGCCGACCGCCTCCGTCTTCGTCGAGCTCGTCGGCAACCGGCTCGAAACCGAGGCCGTGAACGCAATCCGCAATCTCGTGGCGAATTCCGTCCAGGGCCTCCAGCCCGACCAGGTGGCCGTCGTCGACAACCAGGGGCACGTGTTGTCCGAAGACCTCAAACAGGATCCGGCCCTCGGCAACGCAGCGAGCCAGATGCGTTACCGCCAGCAGATCGAGGACTATTTCTCCAAGAAGGTCGAGACGATGCTCGCCCAGGTCATCGGCCCGGGCAACGCCGTCGTAAGGGTCTCCGCCGAGATCGAGACGGACTCCACTACGCTCACCGAGGAGAAATACGATCCCGAGGGCCAGGTCGTTCGCACCCAGACCATCACCGAGGACACGACCAACACGACCGAATCCAAGTCCGGAGGCGTCGTGGGCGTCAGCGCGAACGTCCCGGACAAAAACGCTGCGAACGAAGGGGCCAAGCCGACCTCGACAAACGAACAGAGCCGGAAAAACCGGACGACCACCTACGAGATCAACCGCACGACAACAAATACGGTGCGCACTCCGGGTTCGGTCAAAAACCTCACCGCGGCCGTGTTCGTCGCACAACGCACCTCCGGCGCCGACGGCCAGGCGGTCAAGCGGACCGCCGAGGAGCTCAACTCGCTGCGACAACTCGTCATCAACGCGCTGGGCGTGCACGCCGCCACCGGACAGTCCCTTGACAACATCGTCAGCCTTCAGGAGATGTCCTTCCAGATTCCGTCGGTTTCGGCACAGGTGGCCCAGATTCAAAAGGAGACGCGCGTGGCGACCTGGATTGACACTGCAAGCCACTACGTCGCCGTCGTCATCGGCCTCGTCGTGCTCGCCCTGTTCTGGAAGATGGTCGGACGCCAGAAGCCCGAGGCCGTCCCGGTGGAGATGCTCACCGAGCAACCCTCAAACGGCCAGCGTGGGATGCCCGTTCAAGGGACGATCACACCCGAGTTGCTCAACGAACTCATCCGCCAGAAACCCGCCAACATCGGGGTCGCTCTTCGCGACTGGGCCGCTGTGAAGAAGAACTGAAATCCCGTCTGCTTCTCCAAAAACCATGGCCGAGCTCGATTACACCAAGTTGTCCCGCCAGCAGAAGCTGGCCGTCCTGTTGATCACGATCGGACCGGAAGCCGCCGCCGAGATCCTGAAGCAGTTCGATGACAACGAGGTCGAGATGCTGTGCCGCGACATGTCCCAGTTCTCGATGGTGCCCGTGGAGGTTCAGCACCAGGCGCTGGAGGAATTCTCCTCGGTCATTGGCGCCAGCCTCACCTCCGCATTGGGCGGCCTGCCCTACGCCCAACGCGCCCTCGGAATCGCCAAGGGCGACTTCAAGGCGTCGTCAATCATGGGCCGCGTCGGCCCTGTCGGCTCCTCGATCGACGTCATCAAGGACATCAGCGAGATGGAAGGCCGCCAGATCTTCAATCTCGTCAAGAACGAACAGCCCCAGACGATATCGTTCGTACTTTCCTATCTCGAACCTGCCAAGTCATCGCAGATCTTCACCCTGCTGAGCCCCGACATGCGCGAGGAGGTCATCGAGCGTCTCGGAACAATCGAAAGCACTTCCCTCGAACTTGTCGGGAAGATTGTCCGCAGCCTCGGCAAGCACTTCGACACGAAGGCCCGACCGACCTTCCACCACAGCGGCGGAATCCGCGCCGTCGCCGACCTGCTCAACAACCTCGACAAGGAGATGAGCAAGGGGCTTCTCGTCCGCCTCGAGGAGCGCAACGCCGCCCTCGGAGGCCTCGTGCGCAAGAAGATGTTCAGCTTCGAAGACCTCAACCGCCTGCAGTCCTCCGATCTCCAGCGCGTGCTTCGCGAAGTCGATTCCAACAATCTGGCTGTGGCGATGAAGTCCGCCAGCGAAGGCCTGCGCGAAAAGCTCTTCGCCTCCATCTCCAAGCGCGCGGCCGAAAGCCTGCGCGACGAAATCTCCATGCTCGGGCCCGTCCGCCTCAAGGACGTCGAGACCGCGCAGGACGCCATCATCCACATCGTGCACCGCCTCGAGGAGGAGGGACAGGTCTCCCTCGATGCCGAGCAAACGGTCGTCGCCTGATCATGCCCCTTACAAAACTCGTGCAGTTCGACCGGCCGCTCGCCGGCGCCCTCATCCCGGGGCGCTCGGCGCGCGTCTACACGGACTCCGATGTCGAAGCCATCCGGAAGGAGGCCTTCCGCCAGGGACAGGATGCCGCGCGGCAGTTCGCCGACCGGCAGCTGGTCGACATCCGCGCCGACGTCCAGCAGCTGCAAAACGGGATCTTCGGCAAGCTCGCCGACATCGAGCCGGCCCTGCTCGGGCAGATCCGCGCCGAGCTGCCCGCCCTTGCGCTTGACCTCGCGCGCCGTCTCATGGCGGGTTTCGAGCCGACGCCCGAAATCATCGAACGCATCTGCTGCGAGGCGCTCGACCAGCTTCTCCCGGAGCGCGAAAACCTCGAACTGATCCTCAGCCCGCACGACGCCCGTCTTCTCGGGGAGCTCAATCCCGCCTGGCTCCAGCGTTACCCGGGCCTGAAGGTGCAGATCGATTCCTCCCTCTCCGCCGGCGACTGCCAGGTGCGCAGCCGCTTCGGCCTCACCGACGCCAGGCGCGTCACAAAACTCGAAACCCTCTCCCTCGGCCTGACCGGTTCCTGATGTCCGCCATCGCTCCATTCGTCGAAGCCATCCGCAGCCAGGTGCGCGCCATGCCTCCCGCCCAGAGGCTCGGCTCGGTCACCGGCGTCACCGGACTCATCATCGAGTCGGAAGGCCCGAACGTTGGCCTCGGCGAACTCTGTCTGCTGCGTTCCGGCCGGGGGGACCTTTCCGTGCTCGCCGAAGTCGTCGGCTTTCGGGAGCACAAGGTGCTGCTGATGCCCTTGGGCGACACAACCGGCCTTCACGCCGGCTGCGAAGTCACGGCATGCGACCGGCCGCCCATGCCGGCCCCGGGCCCCGCTCTCCTGGGCCGCGTGCTCGATGCGCTCGGCCGCCCGATGGACGGGCTCGGCATGCTCCAGCTGAAGGCGGGCGACCCGCAGTCCGCCATCCCGCCCCACCCGCTGCGCCGCCAGCGAATCAAGGACGTCTTCGTCACGGGCGTGCGGGCGATCGACACATTCGCTCCCCTCGGCCGGGGCCAGCGCCTGGGGTTGTTCGCCGGTTCCGGCGTCGGCAAATCCACCCTTCTGGGCATGATCGCCCGCGGTGCGGAAGCCGACGTGGTCGTCGTGGCGCTCGTCGGCGAACGCGGCCGCGAAGTCCGGGAATTCATTGAAAAGGACCTCGGGCCCGAGGGTCTCGCCCGCGCCGTCGTTGTGATCGCCACCTCCGACCGCCCGGCGCCGCTGCGCCTGCGCGCCGCATTCACCGCAACGGCGATCGCCGAGGCGTTCCGCGCCGACGGCAAGAACGTCCTTCTGCTCTTTGACTCCGTCACCCGTTTCGCCATGGCCCAGCGGGAGATCGGCCTCGCAGTCGGAGAACCGCCCGCCACCCGCGGTTACACGCCCTCCGTCTTCGGCCTTCTGCCCCGGCTTCTTGAGCGCGCCGGCACAGCCGAAAACGGCGCAATCACCGCCCTGTATACGGTGCTCGTCGAGGGCGATGACCTCAATGAACCGGTGACCGACGCCGTGCGCGGCATCCTCGATGGACATATCGTGCTCTCCCGCACACTCGCCAATTTCAACCACTACCCGGCCATCGACGTTCTCGAGAGCGTCAGCCGTCTCAACCGCGACATCTGCACTTCCGACGAGGTGGCGCTGGTCAGCCGCGCCCGCGAGCACCTCGCGATCTACCGCAAGAACGAGGACCTCATCACCGTCGGGGCCTACCAGAAGAATTCGAGCCCCGTGCTCGACCAGGCGATCGCCCTGCACGAACCGCTGCGGGCGTTCCTGCGGCAGGGCACGAATGAGCGGACGCCGCGGGCCGACAGTTTTGCAGCCCTCAAACGCATCCTGTCATGAAACGCTTCCACTTCTCCCTCCAGTCTGTTGCGACCATCCGGGAAATGCGCGAGCTGCGCGCCAGGGAAAACCTCGCCGCCGCCATCCGCATCTGTGAGCAGGCCGAGATCACGCTCGCCGACGCAAGCGCCCGCCGCGAACTGCTGGAGGATCTCGTGCGGTCCGGCCGCGCATTCACCCTGCGGGCCGCCGAGCATGTCACCTTCCTTTGCGCCCTCCACTCCGCGACGGATGAGGAATCCGCCGCCAGACGCGCGGCGGACGAGGCGCACGCCGCCCGGGACAAGCGCCTGGCCGAGTATTATGAGGCAGCCCGGGAGCTGAAGGTCCTCAGCAATCTGGAAACCCGTGCACGGGCGGCCCACCGGCTCGCCTGCGACCATGAGGAACAGACATCCCTTGACGAACGCTCCGGCGTCGCCGCCGCCGGTCGCCGCTATCTCTCATGAAACTGCTGCGTCATCCCGCCTTTCTCGTCCTGCTCGGCCTGCTCTCCGGCCTGGGCGCCGGCCTCGGCTGGTTCTGGCGCGCCGCCGATGTCGTCTGTGCAACACTTCTCGCCAAACACGCGTCGCAGGTCGAGGCGCGCAAACCCGCCGCGCCCTGGGGATTTTGGACGATCGAGATGGAAAACGTGGCCTCCGAACTCAAGGAGGAACGCGCCCGCGTCAGCCAGAAGGCCGACGACCTCATCCAGCGCGAAACGCGCCTTGCGGCAGAACGCCAGGAGCTCGAAAAAGTCCGCGCCCAGATCGAGAGCCTGCGCCAGGAGGTCGCCACAAAAGTCGTTGAGATCCAGGCCGACGAGTCGAAAAACCTCCGGACCCTCGCACAGACCTACACAAGCCTCACTCCCCGCGCAGCCGTGGCGATTTTTCGCGAGATGGACGACGCAACCGTCGTGAAGATCCTCTCGCTGATGAAATCGGAATCTGTCGCCCCGATCTTCGAGGAAATGAGCCGGGCGTCGTCCGCCGACCCATCCCTCGCCAGGCGCGCCGCCGCGCTTTCGGAGAAACTCCGCCTCATCCGGACGGCCCGCTCCGCCGCTTCGTAACGTTCCCTTTCAGAGGGCGGCGACCCGCCTCCCTCCCGCTCGTTTCCTCCCGCCACGGACGGCGCGGACACGTTTGCCCACGGATGACGACAGATCGTGAATCTTCCTCTTCCATCCGCCCCCACCTCCGCCGCTCCTGGCGCCACCCGCTACGCTCCCGCCTGCGCGTCGGCGTCCAGCGCCGTCGATGCCGGCGACGCAACAGCCTTCGCCAACCTCCTGGCAAACGCCGCGCAGTCCGCCGATTCCCGGTCTTCCCAGCGTTCCACCACGGCCGGATTTCTCCGCTCCTCCGCCGACAGCCAGTCTCCGGCTGCGCAAGTCTCGGACCGCGCGGGAGCCCGGCAGGAGGGATCCGACAGGCGATCCCGGCTGAAGACGCAAAAGACCGATGCGAACGGGAGCGGCATCAAGGGCGATGCGGTCGCCGCCCAGATTTCGTGTTCCGCCGCAGCGGCGCCGTCATTGTCGGCGTCGTCCGATGCGCTTTCCGCCTCCGAATCCGACGAGGTCCTTTCCCCTGCTGAAACATCAGGCTCCAACCCCCGTTTTTCACAGCCTTCATCGGATACCGGCTCCGCCCGGGACGTGTCGGACGGCACTCCGGTTGGTCAAGACAGCGATGGCCCGGATGACGCCTCTTCCGCCCCGGAAGCCGTCGGCGATGCCGGTAGTCCGGGAACCGCAATCGACGGATTCCCCTGCCCCGGCCAAACCCCGCCGCCAGTAACAAAGTCGGCCCACACCGCATCCATGGCCGATCCTGCTGCTCAGGATGCCACGGCCGTGCCGCAGCATCCCGATGACAGCGCCGTCTCCACCCGTCTCATCTCCGCCAGCAGCGGCAATCTCACTTCAGCGCCTGCGGCCAGTCTTCTTTCCGCAACGGCAGAATCGCCTTCAAACCAGGAGGAAAAAATTGCCCCTTCGTGGACCCCACCGACTGGAGTTCAAACGCCCCGCGTCGCAAAGGCGACAAAGGGCGCAGCCTCTTTTACTAGCTTAACGTCTGATTCGCAACAAGTTGAAACAACATCAGGCCTTGTTGGCATCGCCAGTGCTAAATCAAGCACCGACATGCGTAAACTAGCGGCAACATCGACCTCTGCAGGTTCTGACCGGACATCTGGGGCCGACGTACCTGCGAGCGTTCCGCCATCGTTGACGTCCGGAGGCACGCTGACATCCGCCCCTGTGGCTAACATCGCGACTGAACACGCTTCCACGCCCGTCTCCCATTCCGCGGCCGCAGTCGAGGCCACGCTCGATGCAGTGGAGCACATGCGCGATGCCGCTCATTCAAGCGTGGAACTGAATCTCTCGTTCAGCGACGACGCCCGCCTTTCGGTGCGCGTTGAGCTGCGAAACGACATTGTTCACACGACATTCCGTACGGATTCGAGCGAACTTCGCCAGGCGCTCTCAAGCGAATGGCGTGTGCAGGCTCCGACCGTTGCGGCAATTTCTTCCGATCATCCTGTTCGCATCGCCGATCCGGTCTTCGCGACGGCCTCCGGTTCGACGCAATCCACAGGAACTTCGACAGGCGGGTATGCAGATTCCCGCAAGACTCCCGAGTCCTCTCCCGCAGAATCCTCGCCGGCCTCTCCCCGGAGGCAGCAGTCGCAGGCAGCCTCCGCAGCCTCGCTTCCGTCCGGCCAGCCGCGCCTCCCAACCTCGCTCCGCCTCAATGTGTTCGCCTAAAACCCTCCTCCCATGTCTTCAGTCAGCGCAATCAACAGCACTTCGACCGCTTCCACCACCTCAACGGGGACGACGACAACGTCAAAGAGCACGCTGACCACCCAGGACTTTCTGAAGCTGCTGTCCACCCAGATGCAAAACCAGGACCCGCTGCAGCCGATGGACGACTCAGCGTACCTCGCCCAGCTGGCGCAATTTACCTCTCTCCAGCAGGTGAACACGCTGTCGAGCACCGTGTCAGCCATGTCCGCGAGCGCGCAGAACCTCGGCGCCAGCAACTATCTTGGCAAATACGTCACGATGAACAGCGGCAACAATTCCACGATCTCAGGCCAGGTGACCGCCATCGACGTCTCGGGCACTACTCCGACCCTCCAGGTCAACGGAACGTCCTATCCGCTCACCTCCCTGATTTCCATATCCACGACCTCAGGCGCCACCACGACAAACTAGCCGGAAATGCCGCCCACCGTCCTATAAACCTCAAAACTGATCCACTCCCATGTCGCTCGTCACCTCCCTCGATTCCGGCGTCAGCGCCCTTGAATCCTTCAGTAAAGGACTTCAGGTCATCGGCAACAACATCGCCAACGTCAACACCACGGGTTACAAGTCTTCCAGCACCTCTTACGCCGACAGTTTCAGCAACACGCTTCAGGCCGCCTCCCCCGGAACGGACACGGCGGCGATGCAGATCGGCACCGGCGTGCAGGTGTCGGGCATCAATTCCGACTTCACGCAGGGTTCACTGGTGTCGACCGGCAACGTCGGGGATCTCGCCGTCTCCGGCAACGGCTATTTCGTCGTGAAGGACTCGGCCACCTCGGCCACCTATGCCACCCGCGACGGTTCCTTCAGCTTCAACAGCGCCGGGAATCTCGTCAACGCCGAGGGCTACGCTGTCCTCGACAGCACGGGCGCTGCCGTGTCGATCTCGAATTGCGTGAGTTCGACCGGCGCCACGATCACCTATGCCGACACCTCCTCCTTCACGATCGGCACGGATGGCACCCTCACAGCCTATGATTCCGCCGGAACGGCCTACGCCGGCCAGAAGGTCGGGCTGATCTCCGTGTTGAACCAGTCAAAGCTACTGAACGAGGGTAACAACCTCTTCGATTTCTCCGCCACCGGCTCCACCCTGGCCTCCAATCTGGCCGCCGCCAACACCGGAAGCCTCGGCAAGATCCAGTCGGGCAACCTCGAGCAGTCCAACGTCGATCTCACTGCGCAGTTCGCCAGCATGATCACCGCCCAGCGCAGTTTTCAGGCGGCCTCCCGGGTGATCACGATCTCAGACACGATTCTCAACGACATTGTGAATCTCAAGAACCAGTGATGCGCCGTTCTTCGTCGCTCCACAGCCGTTTGTAGTTCCCTGAGCCATGCCTTCAAAACCCGAAGCCATTCCCACCGGCGCACCCGCGGCCGCCGGCGCACCCGTCGTCGCGGCTGTCGCGGGATCGGAAAAACAATCCTCGCCCGGTTTCATTGCCAGCCTGGTGCCGGTGGTCATCGTCCTGATCGTCACCCCTATGCTCACCTGGGCCGTCGCAGAGTTTCTGCTGATGCCCCGGCTTGAGAAACGCCTCGCCGCCGCCGTGGCCGGATCCGATGCCCCGGGAAAAACTGCGGCGCCGGCCGAGACTCCCGTCGAGCCGAAAAACGGCGAACCCGGCGCCCCGACGAACACCTTCGAGTTCAGCAACATCGTCGTGAATCTCGCCGGAACCATGGGCACGCGCTACCTCAAAACCACGTTTCTCGTGACCGGCGCCTCCACCAGCCTCCGGGGCGTTTTCGAGTCGAACAAGGCAAAGCTCACAGACGTCACGCTGAACGTCCTGTCCTCGCTTTCGCTGCCGGACCTGGAGGAGGCCGGGGCGAAAAACCTGATCCGGGAAAAATTGGTCGCCGCCTACAATCAGGCGCTCGGAAAGCGCGTGGCCGACCAGGTCTATTTCTCGGACTTCGTTGTGCAATGATCCCTTTCCGCTGCAGCCGAAAACGACCCTGATCCAGCATGAGTGAAGACGCCAACAAGCCGGCTGACAACGCCCTCGGACTCGACCAGTCCGAGATCGACCGCCTGCTCACCCAGCAGCTGTCGTCCTCCCCGAAACAACAGCTCTTCCAGGCGGTCGCCTCGCGCCGTTTTCTACAGGAGAACGTCAAGATCGAGCCCTACGATTTCCGCAACCCGGCGTTCCTCACGGAACTCGAGCTGCGCCGGCTCCGGCTCCTGCACGAGGATTTCATCCGCTACCTCGGGGCGCGGCTGTCGTTGTTCCTCCGCATGGAGCTCGGCCTGAAGATGGCCAAGCTGACGACCCTCTCCTACGCCAAGTTCACCGACGGGCTCCCCAGCCCCACCCATCTCTGCCTTTTCAAGGTCGAGCCGCTGCTCGGCGTCGGCATTCTCGACGTCAACCCCCGGCTCGCACTCACCATCGCCGACCGCATGCTCGGCGGTCGCGGCCACTCCGTGAAACTGGAACGTTATCTCACGGAGATCGAGATCGCGCTGCTCGAGGACATCATCAACATCATCCTCGACGAATGGTGCGCGCAATGGAAGAACGAGCAGGAGCTGCGCCCGATCATCCTCGGCCACGAAAACAACGGCCGCTTCCTTCAGACCTCGCCCAAGGACTCCGTCATTCTCGCCCTGACCCTCGAGTGCAGTTTCGGCGACTGTTCCGAGCAGATCCAGATCGGGATTCCCTACTACACGATCGAGCCGATCGTGCGAAAGATGCAGTCGCGCCGGCAGAAGGACAACGCCTCGGCAAGCACGGAAAAACGGCCGCAGTGGATCGAAGCCTACAACCATATCGCGGTTCCCGTGCGCGCCGAATGGGATGCCTGCGACGTCAACCTGCGCGAAATCGTGAACCTGCGCGTAGGCGACATCATCGAACTTCCCTCCAACCTCTTTGAGGAAACCCGTGTCCTGCTGAACGGCACGCCCAAATTCATCGGCAAGGTCGGCCTCGAAGGCGATCATGCCGCAGTCCAGATCACCCGCAAAATTTCCACCACAACTCCCAATGCCAGCCCTGACGGAAGAAAAAACCCTTGATATTGTGCTCGACGTAAAGGTGAAGGTCACCGTGCAGCTCGGCTCCTGCCAGCTCTCCATGCGCGAAGTGCTCGATCTGTCGCCCGGCGCCGTCATCCAGCTGAACCAGCATGCCAGCGATCCGGTCGGCCTCTACGTCAATGACAAGCTGGTCGCCTATGGCGACGTCGTCGTGGTCGAGGACAACTTTGGCATCAAGATCACGGAGCTCGTCGGCTCGGAGCCGCTCAAGTCCTGAAACGGACGCTGAACCAGCTGTCTGCCTGCGTCTTTCAACTGCCTCGCCTCCCTCGAACACCGCGCCCATGCGCCATCTCATCCTGCTCCTCCTTTGCGCGACCACGCTCGCCGCCGCCGACCCCAATCCGCCGACGGCCCCTGACATGGTGATCTATCCGCGTGCAGTGGCGGAAAAACGCACCGTCGCCGCCGACACCGACGGCTGGAACCGCGCTCCCTGGCTCGTGGGCGCCCTCGCTCTTGCCGCAGGCGCCACCTGGTGGCTCTGGCGCAGCCGGGCGCGCGGCGGCCCCGGAGGCCATGCCGGACACAGGCTGGGCATTGAGGAAACGCGTTCCCTCGGAAACCGCCAGTATCTTGTGATCGCGACTTATGAGGAAAAAAAGCTGCTGCTCGCCGTGACCCCCGGCCGCATCAAACTCCTCTGCGAATTGCCGGGAAATGGGAAGGCCGGACCATGAGGCTGCTCTGGCGATGCTTCGCATGCCTGATGCTCATCTGGCTTGCCGCAGAATTACTTGCTCCCCGTGCGCAGGCTCAGGCCGCGCCTGCCGCCTCCACGACCCGCGTCGTTGAGCCCGTGACCGGCTCCCCGGCCACGCCGGCCGCCCCGGCCGCCTCCAAGGCGTCCGAGCCGCTGCACCTGACCATCAATCTCGAGGGGGCCGACCGGCCCGCGGACGTCAGCGTGGCCGTCCAGATCGTCGTCCTGATGACGCTGCTGACGCTTGCGCCGTCGCTCCTCATCCTCATGACGAGCTTCACACGCATCGTCATTGTGCTCGGGTTCGTCCGCTCCGCGATCGGCGTGCCTAACGCGCCCGCCAATCAAATCATCGTCGGCCTTTCGCTGTTTCTCACCTTCTTCATCATGGGGCCTGTGTTCGACCAGATGAACACGGAGGCCATCCAGCCTTATCTCTCCGGCACGATGACCTCCACGGTCGCCCTCGACAAGGCCTCGGTCCCGCTGAAAAGTTTCATGCTGCGGCAGACGCGCACACGCGATCTCGAGTTCTTCCTTGAGCTCGGCCGCTTCGGCCCGACGCCGGTCAAGGACCTCTCCCTGCGTGTGGTCATCCCGGCCTTTGTCCTCAGCGAACTGCAGACCTCGTTCCAGATGGGCTTCCTGCTCTTTCTGCCGTTCCTCGTCATCGACCTGCTGGTCTCGTCGGTCCTGATGGCGCTGGGGATGATGATGATGCCCCCGGTCGTGGTGTCTCTTCCGTTCAAGCTGCTCCTTTTTGTCCTGGTCGATGGCTGGCACCTTGTCGTGCGCGCGCTCGTCGAGAGCTTCCACCCATGAATCCCGACCTCGCCATCGATCTGTTCAAATCGACCGTGATCTTCGCGCTTTACGTCATAGCGCCGTTCCTCGCGGTGACCCTTGTCGTCGGGCTGATCACAAGCCTCCTCCAGTCGGTGACCAGCCTGCAGGAGCAGACACTTTCCTTTGCGCCGAAACTCGTGGCCCTTGCCGCCGCCGGCCTGCTGCTGGCGCCCTGGCTGCTGCGCACGATGGTCGAGTTCACGACATCGATCTTCGCCCGCATGGGCTCCATGGGACCGTGAGACAATGCCTGTCGACCTGCTTTTCGCGTGGCTGATGGTTATGCTGCGCGCCACGGCGCTGGCGACGGTTCTTCCTACACTCGGGGCTAAACCGCTGCCGGTGATGCTGAAGGTCGGGTTCGCCATGTGCATGGCGACCCTCCTTTACGGAATCGTGCCACATGCCTCCCTTGCCGGCGTCGGCTGGGGGCGGCTTGCGATTGCCGCTGGAGGCGAGGTGTTGATCGGACTGGCCATGGGCTTCATAGGACGCCTCATCTTCGCCGCGATCGAGATGGCGGGCCGGATCATTGTCACCGAAATCGGCCTCGTCGCCGGTCCGGGATTCGACGTGCCGGCCCCGGACACCGAGCCGCTTCCGTCATACCTCTCCATGTTCGCCGGCGTGCTGTTCTTTGTCTTCGGCGGCCATCTTTCAGTGCTGCGTGCATTCGCGCGGTCCTTCGACTTCGCCGCAGCCGGCACTCCGGGCCTGGCGGCGGACTCGGTGGAGACGATCGTCCGGATGACATCGAACTCGGTCGAACTCGGGGTTCGCATCGCCGCGCCGTTCCTGGCCCTGAATTTTCTGGTGACCCTGGCATTCTCGATTCTTGGGCGCGCCGTTCCGCGCATGAACATCTTTGTCCTGAGCTTTCCCGTGCGCGTGATCCTGGGCCTGATGATGTTCGCCGGCTCGGGCGCCCTGTTCGCGCGGTATCTCTTCGGCGAATTCGATGCCCTGCCGTGGCGCATGTTGCAGCTTCTGCCGGTGCATTAGCTGGCAGCCCGCCAGGCCCCGTCATCCGTCTTCCCGCCGGGAGGATGCGCGGAAATACCGGGCGCTTGTTCGAAACTCCTCCACGAGGAATGCCGGCAATTATTGCCGGGCTCGGCCCCAGATGACCCGCAAGCTGAACCACGGACCGGTCCGGAAGTAAACCATCATAAGTAAGTATCTGTTGGTAAACTCATTATAATGTAATAACCAGCCTTGGCATCGACGGTGCTAATAGCGCTCGGATGGCTGAACACGACCAAGACCAAAAGACCGAACAACCGACGGAGAAGCACGTCACCGATGCGCTCGAGCGCGGCAAATTCGCGCGCGCGCCGGAGATGAATCTCGCGTTCACGCTTGCCGCCGCGATCGGTGTGATCGCGCTGACCGCCACCTCCGCCTCCCACGAACTCGCGAACCTGACGGTCAACACCCTTTCGCACATCGGATCGACGGACGTCACCATCGACACTGCCACGACGGCCCTGGGCGTCGCCACTTCCACGTTCGGTCGCGTCCTGATCCCCCTGCTGCTGGCATGCGCCGGCGCCGCCCTCCTCGCCGGAGGCATTCAGAGCGGCTTTCAGCTCACTCCAAAAGCCTTCGGCGTCCACTGGGAGCAGCTCAATCCCATCGAAGGTTTCAGCCGCATGTTTTCGAAGGCGACGATCGTCCACTTCTTCATCGACCTGCTCAAGCTTCTCGCGGTGTCGGCGGCCCTGTACGGCGCCGTGAGGGCTGTTGTCAATGACCCCCTGTTTCAATCCCCGGTCGAAACCGCCTATCTGGGCCAGTTTCTTTATCATTCGACGCTGACATTTCTCATCCGCCTGCTCCTCGCGCTGGGTGTCATCGCGTCGGTGAGCTACGCCTACGAGCTCTTCAAGACCCGGAAGGAAAATATGATGAGCCGCCAGGAATTGAAGGAGGAACACCGGAGCTCGGAGGGCGATTCCTTCCTCAAGGCCGCCCAGCGGCGCCTCGCACGCAGGCTCATGCGCCGCCAGATGCTCTCCGCAGTCCGCACCGCCGACGTGATTGTGACCAACCCGACCCACTACGCGGTCGCCCTCAAGTACGAGCGCGGCATCGACAACGCCCCGGTTGTGCTCGCCAAGGGGGAGAACCGGTTTGCACAGCGCATCAAGGCGATCGCCGCCGAACACGAGGTTCCGATCGTGGAGAATCCGCCGGTGGCCCGCATGCTCTACGCCATCGGCCGCGTCGGCGAATCGATCCCCTCCCAGCTTTACCAGGCCGTCGCGGAAATCCTCGCGGTCGTGTATCGGACCCACCGCTACTACTTCTACCGCCTGAAGTCCCGCCGTGCGGAAGCCGCCGGATGAGTTGAGCCATGCCAACCTCAGCCTCAGCCCAACTTAACCGCCTGCTGCAGCGCGCCGACCTGCTGTTCACCTTTGCGCTGTTCGGCACCGTCCTCCTGCTGATCCTGCCGGTCCCGGCGTTCCTGGTGGACCTGCTGCTCGCGCTCAACATCGGCATGTCGCTGCTGGTCCTTCTCGTGGTCGTGTACGTCAAGGATCCGCCGGAATTCTCCGGGTTCCCCACGATCCTCCTGGCGCTCACCCTTTTCCGGCTCTCCCTCAACATCAGCTCGACGCGGCTCATCCTCGTGCACGGCTACGCCGGCCACGTCATCGACTCCTTCGGCCGCTTCGTCGTCCAGGGTAACTTCGTCGTCGGAGCGGTCGTGTTCTGCATCCTCGTTGTGATCAACTTTGTCGTGATCACCAAGGGCGCGGGACGCATCGCGGAGGTGTCCGCCCGGTTCACCCTCGACGCCCTCCCCGGGAAGCAGATGGCCATCGATGCCGAGCTCAATGCAGGCATCATCGACGAGGTCACGGCCACCGCCCGGCGCGTGAAGATCCAGAAGGAGGCCGATTTCTACGGCGCGATGGACGGNNTCGAAGTTCGTGCGCGGCGACGCGATCGCCGGCATCCTCATCACGCTCGTCAACATCCTCGGCGGTTTCGCCATCGGCGTCTTCCAGATGGACCTCTCGCTCGCCGAGTCGCTCCAGAAATTCACGCTGCTGTCCATCGGCGACGGCCTCGTCGCCCAGATCCCCGCCCTCGTCATCTCGGTGGGCGCCGGCATCCTCGTCACAAGGGCATCCGAGAACGCCAACCTGGGCACCAGCATCGGGCGCCAGATCATGAGATACCCGCGCGCCATCGGCATCGCGGGCGCCATGCTCGCCTTCTTCGGCCTCATGCCCGGCATGCCCGCGATCCCGTTCTTCGCGCTCGCAGGTCTGGCCGGGTTCGTCTCCCATTCGCTCCGCAAGGTCGAGGGCGCCGTCGACGAGCTCGATGTCACCCCGGCCGCACGCCCCGCGGCAAAAGGCGCGCCCGCCGGCAAGGGCAAGGGCGCCGCAACAGCCTCCAGCGTCGCCGTCCCCGGCGAGGACATCCGCAAGCTCGCCGACGTCGACGTCTTTGCGATCGAGATCGGCTACGGCCTGCTCAGCCTCGCCGATGCCAAGAGCAACGGCGACCTGCTCGCGCGCGTCACCGGCGTGCGCCGCTCGATGGCGCGGGAACGCGGCCTTGTCGTTCCGCCGATCTCCGTCCGCGACAACCTCGAACTCGAGGCCAACGACTACCGGTTCCTCCTCCGGGGCAAGGCCATCGCCCGCGGCCAGATCATGCCCGGCCGCTGGCTGGCCATGAATGTCACCAACTCCACCGTCCGCCTGCGCGGCGTGCCGACCCGCGAACCCGTGTTCAACCTCGACGCGACCTGGATCACCGAGGACGAGAGGAAGACCGCCGAGATCAACGGATTCACCGTTGTCGACGCCCCGTCGGTGCTCGTCACCCACCTTTCCGAAACCCTCAAGGGCTCCGCCCATCACCTGCTGGGACGCCAGGACGTGCAGGTCCTCGTCGACCACGTCAAGGAGACGCATCCGGCGCTCGTCAGCGAACTCCTCCCCGACCTCGTCAACCTCGGCATCATCCAGCGCGTCCTCCAGAACCTGCTCCGCGAGAACGTGGCGGTCGTCAACCTCCCCCTGATCCTCGAGTGCATCGCCGATTTCGCCCCGCTCTCCAAGAATCCCGACGACCTTTCGGAGCTTGTCCGCCGCCGCCTCGGGCTGTACTTTATTCCTGAATACGAGAGCCGGCCCGGCGCCATCAAGGCGGTCACCCTCGACCCCCGGCTGGAACAGTGGCTTGCCGGAAAGGCGCACCGCACGCCGTCCGAGATCGGCCTCGCGCTCGACCCTGCGACCGGGCGCCACCTGCTGGACGAGCTCGGGCGCCGCGCGGCCGACCTCGTCAAACAGGGCCTTCCGGCCGTGCTCGTGGTATCGTCCGAGGTGCGCCTCCCGATCAAGCGTTTCTTCGAGCCGTCCCTGCCGCGCCTCGTCGTCCTCGGNNGCCTCCCGCCACCGAGATCGAGAACACCGGCATCATCCCGCTGCCCGCCCACCTCATGCGCCAGCCCGAACCCGCCCTCAGGGCCGCATAAGCCCGCCCCCCGCCCTTTGCCGTGACCGCCGCCCCCTCCAGTTCCGCCGCCCATTGCTACCGATTCGTCGTCGACTCGGCGGATGAGGCCGCCCGCCTGATCCGCGAGAAACTCGGCGCCGATGCCCGCGTCCTTTCCGTGCGTTCGGTAGGCGGCAACGGCTGGCTCGGCTGGCTCGGCAAGTCCCGGCTTGAAGTCGTCGCCCAGGTGCCGGAACCGGAGCCGCAGGCCGACGATCCCCGCGACGCGGCCACAACGCAGCCGGCCGACGCCGCTCCCGGCCCCGCCTTCGACCCTTTGGCCCGCCGCAACGGCAACACCCAGACCGGACCGCGCACGGGGTCCTTCCAGATTCGCCTTCCAGAACTGCTCCGGCGCTCGGGCTTCAGCGATGTTTTTATGAACCGCCTGGCCGCGACCCCCTCCTGGAGCGACATCGAGGAGCGCCCCCTGCACCAGTCGCTCGTGCACGTTGCCGACGAGCTTCGGCGCCACGCCGCCAGCCGCCCGGCACGCGCCCTGCCCTCCCGGACCGCCTTCTTTGGACCCGCGGGGGTCGGCCGCACCACCGCGCTGTGCAAGTGGCTCGCCACCGACGTATTTCGCCGCGGACGCACCGGGCGCGTCGTCCATGTCGAGTTCGACCGGCCGAATCCGTCCGAACAACTGGCCGTGTTCTGCGAGGCGCTCGGCCTGTCATACAGTCACTATCCGGTCTCCCTGGAGGCCTCGCCCACCGGTTTCGTCTACCTCGATCTGCCGGCCCTCTCCATCCGCAGGCCGTCCGACAACACCGCGCTGGCGGCGTTCTTCGCCCGGGAAAAGATCGAGGGCCGCGTGCTCGTCCTCAACGCCGCCTACGACTCCGCCGCGCTGCGCGATGCCTACACCGCGGGACGCGGGCTGGGCGCCACCCATCTCGTGTTCACGCACCTCGATGAGCTGACCCAATGGGGAAAGCTCTGGGACTACCTCCTCGACGACAGTCTGCAGCCCCTCTTCCTCGCCACAGGCCCGTCGCTCACCGGCGACTGCGAGGAGGACGTCAGCGGCACCATCCTGCACCGTACCCTCCCGGGCGCCTGACACCAACCCCCTCATGAAAGCACTTTTTCTCGCAGGCGGGTTTGCCGGGTTCGTCCTCAGCTCCATCGCCGGCGTCATGGCCGGAAGGGCTCCTGACCTGATCCTGCGCGATGCCGCAATCGGCTGCCTCGTCGGCGCGCTGCTCGTCCGCTGGTTCTGGCGCGTGCTGCTCAAGGCATTCAAGGAAACTCTCGCCGTCCGCCGCCGCGCGGCGGACGAGGCCGCAGCCGCGCAGGAAAGCGCGCGCGCCGCCAAAAACGCCCAGCTCCAGAAGCCCGCACCCGCCGCAATGCCCTCGGCCGCCATGCCCCCGACCCGCTCCACACCTTTGGTCCCGCTCAAGCCCGCCACCCGATAACCCAGCCCAGCCATGAACTCCTCTCCCGCAGCCGTCGCCGAAAATGCTCCCAAAAGCGCCGCCTGGCGCGCCTATCAGGGCGTCTCCGGCAAACCGCTCGATGAGCGCGAGCTCATCGAACGCTACCTTCCCCTCGTTCGCAACGTGGTGGACCGCATCAAGCTCAACCTGCCCGCCCACGTGGACGTCGACGATCTCTACAGCGTCGGCGTGACCGGCCTTATCGCGGCGGTCCGCAAATACGACCCCACGCAGGACAACACGTTCGCCGCCTACGCCACGATGCGCATCCGGGGCGCCGTCCTCGATGAACTCCGGCGCCTCGACTGGTGCCCCCGCCGCGCCCGCGCAAAAGCCCGCAAGATCAAGGAGGTCATCAACGAGATCGAACAGGCCACGGGCAGCCCCGCCGAGGATGAGGAGATCCAGAAGCGCCTCGGCCTTTCAACCAAGGAATACAACCGCTGGGTGGAAGAGGCCCGGCCGGTCACGTTCGTCGCGATCGACGGCCCCGCCGACGACGAGCACGAGGGCACCTCGCTGCACGAGGTCATCCCCGACGAAAACGACGTCCTCACCCGCGACCGCATGGAACACGAGGAACTGCTCCAACTTGTCGCTCAAAAAATCCAGCAACTGCCCGATATACCGAGGAAGATCCTCGCCATGTATTACTTTGAGCACATGCGTCTCGCCGAAATCGCAGCGGTCTTCGGCCTGACGGAGTCGCGCATCTGCCAGATCCACTCCCAAACGGTGCTCGCGCTACGCGCCACCCTGCAGCGGCAACGCAGCCTCTGATAGCGGAACCCAATGCTTGTCCTGATCGGAATCTTCCTGGTTATCGGAGCGACGATCGGCGGCTTCATGCTGGCCGGCGGCCACCCGGCCGTGCTGCTCCATATCTCCGAGTTTGTCGTCATCTTCGGCATCTCCATCGGCATCCTGATCATCGCCAGCCCGAACCAGGTGCTCAAGGACACGGTCGCCAAGATCCGGTTTGCATTCTCCGCCAAGAAGCCGGACAAGGACCAGTATCTCGACTTGTTGAAGCTGCTCTACGAGATATTCATGGTGGGCCGGCGCAACGGCCTGATCGCCCTCGAAGAGCACGTCATGGATCCGGGGAAGAGCGCGATCTTCGCGCGTTATCCCGTGGTCACCGCCCACAAGGAACGGCTGGAGTTTCTCATCAACGGACTGCGGCCCGTCATCGATGGCAAGATCAAGCCCGACCAGCTTGAAAACCTCATGACCGCCGAACTCGACGCCAAGGGCGAGGAGGCCGATCATCCGGTGCACATCCTCCAGATGGTCGGCGATTCGCTCCCCGGCATCGGGATCGTCGCCGCCGTTCTCGGCATCATCAACACGATGGCGGCGATCGCCGACGGACCGGCCGTCGTGGGCGAACGCGTGGCCGCCGCGCTGACGGGCACGTTTCTGGGCATCTTCGGCGCCTACGGATTCGTCAATCCCATCGCGACGCGCATCAAGTTCAACAACACGCACGACCAGCAGTACCTGAAGTGCATTCTCTCCGCAGTGGCGGGATTCGCAAAGGGCCTTGCGCCAGTCACCGCCGTGGAGATCGCCCGCCGTTCGCTCGACAGCGCTTCGCAACCGACCTCCGAGGAGCTTGAAGCCGCCGTAAAGGGGCTGAGCGCATCCGCAAAATAGGGAGGACCCCGTGGCCAAAAAAAACGAAGCCCACCACGGCGGCGCCTGGAAGGTGGCCTANNGCCATGATGGCCCTCTTCATGGTCCTGTGGATCTCGGCACAGGACAAAAAGATTCTCATCGCCACTTCGCGGTACTTCCAAAACCCGTTCCGGGCCGCACTCCAGAACACCGCGGGCGTCCTGCCCTTCGACACCAACAAGATCGCCAAGGACGAAGGCGACGAGGAGGCCAGCGGAAGCGATACCAACAGCAACAAGCGCATCGAGCTCACTTTCCTGAATTCCCTGGTCAAGGACTTCTATCGTCTCCTGCATCTCGACGAAAACCTGGCGGACAAGCCGATCGACATCCAGGTGACAAGCGACGGATTGAGGGTGACTCTCTTTGATCATCCGACAAAACCGCTCTTCAAGGAGAATTCCGCTGAATTCACCGAATGGGGCCAGTTTCTCATCCAAAACCTCGCGTGGATGATCGAGCGGCATAAGCTCCGCGTCGTCGTCGAAGGACACACCCGCGCCGGCGTCACCTATCCGCGCAGCGACTACGGCGCCTGGGAGCTCTCGGCCGAATGCGCCAATGCCACCCGCCGGTCCCTGACTTATTACGCCGTGGCACCGGAACAGATTGAAAGGGTGTCCGGCTTTGCAGACACCCGTCCGCTCCCCGGTCTCGCCCCCGAGGCCGAATCGAACCAGAGAGTCACCTTGAGCCTCTCGATGAGCAAAACCGAGTCCGCGGACAAGCCGTCCGCAGCTCCCTCCTCCGCCGATCTGCCACGACAGCGCGATGCACCGGGCGACCAGGCTCACGATACCTCCGCCAAACTCCTGCTCTTCCCCGCCCAGGATGCCCCCTCCCCTCCATGAAACATTATCTGCACGGCCGGGTCCAGGTCCCCGAAGAAACATTGTCGGCCCCCCCTCCCGCCGCCGACAGGCTGCGCGTGGCGCCCTTCACGACCGATTCTGCAAGTCCGAACATTGAAGTCGTCAAACAGGGCGACAAGGTCACGCGGCTCATCGTCACGTGCACCTGCGGCGAACGCATCGAGATCGAGTGCCTCTACCCGGCGTCGGGCTGAACCGAAGCCAGACCCGCATATTTCGCAGTCTTCGGCACACACCGGTCCGAAACGATTTGCGACGCAAACGAACGGTCCGCCTCCCGCCCGGAAGCGGAATCCTCGCGTACCCGCACGCACACGCGGGTGAACGCCTTTGCGCGGCCGCGGGCACAGGCGGGATGATCATGGGCAGGCCCTCCGCCCGCTTGCGATCGCCGCCGCCCTTTTCAGATGCGGGATTCCCCGCCGCCACGGCCAAAGGAGGCTCTCAGCCCAAGCAGTACAATTCCTGCCGCGACGGTTCGGGCAATTTCTGCCCAGGCCACCACTTAGATTGCAAAAGTTTGTATGCCAACGTTTTGGGAAACTGGCATTCCAGGTGCTTTACTGTCTCCGACTATGAATGTAGGCCTCTACCAAAGCGCAGCTTCGCTCTCGGCACTCGAGCGCTGGCAGGAGGCGGTCTCCCAAAACATCACCTCCAGCGAGATCACGGCCTACAAGAAGCGCACCGTCTCTTTCAGCGGGCAGGACAGCGGGGAGTTCTTGACCGACCCGAAGGCGCGCGTCGGTCAGGACGACGGCCAGGCCGCAACGTTTCCCGTCGCGGCGTCCTCGATCAGTTTCCTCCCCGGCGAGACCAAGCCCACGGGACGAAAGCTCGATGTCGCACTTCAGGGCGATGGCTTCTTTCAGGTCCAGCTGCCCGACGGTACAACCGCCTACACCCGCACGGGCGAATTTCAGATGCGCTCCGACCGGACGGTCGTGACAGGCCAGGGTGCCCAGGTGCTCCTCGCCACGGGCACCCCGCTCCAACTCAATCCCGGGCAGGGGGAACTGATCATCAACCAGGACGGCACGGTGACCCAGGGCCAGGCGAAGCTGGGCAAGATCTCCGTCCAGACTTTCGCGAACCCCGGACAGCTCATCCCCCTGACCACCGGCCTGTTTTCGGCTCCAGCCGGCATGGATCCGGTCCCGGTCGCCCAACCCACCGTCCTCCAGGGCAACCTTGAATCAAGCAATCTGACCTCTTTGCACGAAATGGTCGACCTCGTGACCATCTCACGCGCCTACGAGGCCAATCAGAAGATCATCACAAGCAGCGATGATCTGCTCGATAAAACCATCCAGGCCTTCGGCTGAACCCGCCCATGAACCTCTCTCTCTACTCCGCCGCAACCGGCATGGAAGCCCAACAGATGAATCTCGACACGATCGCCAACAACCTGGCGAACGTGAACACTCCCGGGTTCAAGCGCAGCAAGATCGAGTTCCAGGACCTGCTCTATCAGAAGCCGAAGAGCGCCGGAGCCGACTCGGGCGGGGGCAATCTGGTCCCCACCGGCGTCGAGGTCGGCAATGGCACGCGGGTCGCCTCCACCGCCAAGGATTTCACGCAGGGGCAGCTGACATCCACCGGCGGAAATCTCGATCTCGCGCTCCAGGGCGACGGATTCTACGAGGTGCAAAAGCCCGACGGAACCACCGCCTACACGCGCGACGGATCGTTCAAGCTCAACGCCAGCGGCCAGGTGGTCAACAGCGACGGCCTGCCGATCCTCAGCGGATTCCAGGCCATCCCGGCCGGCACCACCTCCATCAATGTCTCCCAGACCGGCATGGTCTCGGTGCAGAGCTCCTCCGGAACGCAGACCTTTCAGCTGACCCTCGCGCGATTTGCCAACCCCAGCGGACTGCAAAGCATGGGCGGAAACCTCTATTCGGAGACCACGGCAAGCGGCACGCCCGAGACGGGCCAGCCCGGCGTCCAGGGATTCGGCACCATCATGCAGGGCTATGAGGAATCCTCCAACGTCAATCTCGTCGCCGAGATGGTCAACCTCATCACCGCCCAGCGCGCCTACGAGATCAACTCCAAGTCCATCCAGGCTTCCGACGAGATGCTGCAGAACGTCGCCCAGATGAAACGCTGATTTTCGCCATGATCCAATCTCCCACCTGGTTGCGTGCCCTCGCCTTCCTACTGACCGCCACAGCGGCCTGCTGGGCCGCCCAACCGGCGGATGTCGCGCCGGCCGCCGCCGCGCCGGGCGAGGCGTTGATGTCTGACCTCACCCGCGCGATCGCCGACCACTTCCACCCCGCCGGCGAACTCCAGCTGGACACGGTGCGTGTGTGGGGATTGCCCGCCCTTCCGGCTGATTCGACGGCGCATCTTGTCGTCACGGAATTTCCCTCTGTGCTGTCGTCCTCGATGTTTATCCGCTGCCGCCTGGAAACCGCCGGAGCACCGCTCCCCTCCTGGTCGATCTCCGTCCGCGCTCAACTGTGGATCGATGCCTGGGTTTCCCGGGAGCCGCTGGATGTGGGCCAGTCCTTCGATCCCGCCCGGCTCCAGCTGCAGCGCTGTGATCTCCTGCACGACCGCGACGCCCTGCCGGCGAAGGTCAATGACCGCGACTATCTGCTCGCCCGGGCGGTTCCTGCCGGCCGCATCCTCGTCTGGCACGATCTTGTGCGCCGGCCGCTTGTCCGCAAGGGCGATACCGTGGAGGTCACCGCCGTCGAGGGATCGCTCACCGTCACCATCAAGGCGCTCGCAACCCAGAATGGCGGCCGCGGCGACCTCGTCCTTGTCCGCAACCCGGACTCCAAGAAAGAGTTCACCGGCGTCGTCGTGGACGACAACCGCGTCCAGGTCCGCTTCTAAGGAACCTATAATGAAAACTACCCTGTCGTTTGCCCTTCTCATGAGTTTCGCTCTCCCGGCCGCCTTCACGCGCGCCGACTCGCTTTGGACCACATCGTCGCTGGGCGAACATTCGCTCACCGCCGACCGCAAGGCGGGGCGGACGGGCGACATCCTGACCATCACGGTACAGGAAACCGCCACAGCCTTCAACTCCCAGCAACGCAAGGACAGCCGCACCTCGTCGCTCCAGGACTCTGTCGGACAGTTTCTTTTCAGCTCCTCCGCCAGCAAGCTCGGCACTCATAACGGAGAGCTCCCCGCGATAAGCTTGTCCGGGGCGTCCAGTTTCAACGGCGGCGGCCAGGTCAACAACAGCCAGACACTGTCCGCAAGCGCGGCCGTGCTCGTGGTCGACGTCCTGCCAAACGGGAATCTCGTGATCGAGGGCGTCCGGCTCGTCACCTTCGCAGGCGAAAGCCAGTACATGGTGCTCCATGGCCTCGTTCGTCCGGATGACATTGCCTCCGACAACACGATCCTCTCAACCAACATAGCCGACGCGCGGGTCGAATTCTACAGTCAGGGCTCCCTGACCGACATGCAGAACCGCGGCTGGCTCAGCAAACTTTACGAGAAATTCCGGCCGTTCTGATCGAGTTCTGAAAGACCGGAATACTGGGGGCCTGAAATGAAACACTTCACACGGACACTTCGCTTCTTGCAGGGCCGCTCCTTCATAGGTGCGCCCCGCGCTCCCGCGTTCCCGCCTTTCCGTCTTTCCCCCTCTCCGCCTTTCCGTCTTTCAGCATTTCCGCCTTTCAGCCTTTTCCTTCTCGGCCTTCTGCTTCTTCCCGCATTCAGCCCTTCCCTTGACGCTGCGCGTATCAAGGATCTCACTCTTATCGAGGGCGGGCGCGACAACCAGCTGGTCGGCTATGGCCTTGTCGTCGGACTCGCGGGGGACGGTGACAGCACGTCCATCTCCGTTCTCCGCAGCGTGGCCAACGCCCTGCAACGTTTCGGCCTCATCGTCCCCTACGACCAGATCAAGGTGAAGAATGCGGCCTCCGTCATGGTGACCGCGGACATCGGGCCGTTCCTCCGGCCGGGCGCCCGCATCGACATCACCGTCGCCTCGATGGGGGACGCCAAGAGCCTCCAGGGGGGCGTGCTCCTGCAGACCCCGCTCCTCGGCGCCGACGGGCGCGTGTACGCTGTGGCCCAGGGCCCGGTGGCGATCGGCGGATTCCTTGGCGGCGCCGGCGGGCCCGGCGGCGCGACCGTGCAAAAGAACCATCCGACGGTCGGCACGATCAGCAATGGCGCCATCGTGGAGCGGGAAATTCCAACCTCCTATGTCAGCCTCCAGGGTCTCCATCTGCTGCTGCGCGACCCTGATTTCACGTCTGCCGCCCGCATGGCCAAGGCCATCAACATGGTCTATCCCGGAACCAGCGAGGCGCAGGACGCCGCCACGGTCGCCGTGCGCCTGCCCGCAGAATTCAAGGGACATGAGGTCGACTACGTGGCGGCCCTTGGTTCCATCGATGTGACACCGGACTCCGTCGCCAGGATCGTCATCAATGAGCGCACCGGCACCATCGTCGCGACGGCCACTGTGCGGATCTCACAGGTCGCCATCAGTCACGGCTCGCTGACCATCACGGTAACCTCGACCCAGGGCGTGAGCCAGCCCGGTCCGTTCAGTTCCGGCCAGACAACCACGGTCCAGGGGACCAGCACCGCCGTCGATGAAGTGAAGGGCGGATTCAAGGTCGTCGATGAACTGCCTTCGATCGAACGGCTGGCCGCGGCCCTGAATGCCCTTGGCGTATCTACGCGCGAGATGGCCGCAATCTTTCAGACCCTGAAACGTTCCGGCGCCCTCCAGGCCGAACTCATCATCAACTGATCGTGCAGATCACTCCAATAGCCTCAACTTCGTCCGCAAGCGATCCGGCCCGTCTCGCCGATCGTGTGAGCCAGTTGTCGCCGGCTGAACAGCGTCACGTCGTTGCCCAACAGTTCGAGGCCATTCTCCTGCGCCAGCTGCTCGCGCCCGCCCTCCAGACCATGCCGGGGGCTGGAAACGGCATGTACAGCTACATGCTCACCGACGCTTTCGCCCAGAAACTCAGCGCCGGGAAAGGCCTGGGGCTGGCCAGCATCCTCGAACGCCAGTTCACTCCCCGCGGCAAGTCCCTTGGCGCCGCATCATCGTCCGAGTCAACTTCCGCCGCACAATGACCATGAACATCACCTGGGAACAAATAGCCGAGTGCCTGCGCGACGAGGTGCAGGAATACGGCGACATGCTCCGCCTGTTTGAAGAACAACAGGAGTGTGTTTTTAAGCGCGACCCGGGCCGCCTTCTGCAGCTCATAGAGGTCACCAAGGACGCCGCGCAGCGGGCCGAAAACGCCCGACGACGGCGCGAACAATGCGTCAGCTCTTTCGCAAGCGAGCTGGGCCGGGCGGCCGATGTCACCCTGCGTTCATTGCTGCCCTCCATCGAGGACGAAGCCCGGCCGCTGCTTCAGGCCCTCATCGATGAGGTGAACCGCCTCATCCATCGCGTGCGCCGCATCACCCGGCAGAATCACCTGCTGCTTTCCCGCACCGTCCAGCTGCATCAGGGGCTCCTCCGCCAGTTCTATCCGGGAGCCTTCACCTCCACTTACTCGGCCTTCGGGCGTTTGTCGATGGCGCCCGCCGCTCCGCTCCCCGCCTTCCGCGCAGCTGGCTGAACGCCCCCGATTCCGGAACTCAGCAAGCATAACGGCTCCCCGCCATGTCTCTCTTCACCAGTCTTTCCAATGGATCTTCCGCGCTCGACGCGCAGAGCTACGCATTGCAGATCGCGGGCAAGAACATCGCCAACGTCAACAACACGAATTACGCGCGGGAAAAGGTGACGCTCGCATCGGGCCCCTCAACCCAGACGTCCCTGGGTTACAACTCCTCCAACCTCGAGGCCCAGTCGGTCTCCCAGGTCCGCAGTGCCTTCCTCGATCAGCAGGTCCTGCAGGAGAATTCAATCGCCTCCGCGCTCAGCGCCGAACAGTCCGCTCTCCAACAAGCCGAATCCAGCCTGGGCGAGACCGTCAGTTCCGGGACCNNAACGCGGCGGTCATTTGCCGGACCGCTCGCAGCATGCCGGATTGCAGAGCCACCAGCGCCAGCAGCGGCACCAGCCTTTCCTCCCAGCTGACGGGGCTGTTCAATTCGTTCCAAAGCCTCGCCGCCAGCCCCTCCGACGCCGGAGTTCGCCAGACAGTCGTGGGAAACGCGACCTCGTTCTGCGACCAGCTGAATCAGACCGACGCCGACCTCGCCCAGGTCCAGACCGGCCTCAACACCCAGATCCAGAGCGACGCCGGTAACATCAACACGCTGCTTTCCACGATCGCCAGTCTCAACACGCAGATCGCGCGCACCGAAACCGCCCAGCCCGGTTCCGCAGTCGATCTGCGCGACCAGCGCCAGACCGCCCTCAATTCCCTGGCAGCGGACATGTCCTTCACCGCATCCACCGATTCCAGCACCGGCCGGCTGCAGATCACCGCCACCGACTCAGGCGGAAATCCGGTCGTGCTCGTCGACGGCGGCTCCGTCAGCAACACCGTCGCCTTCAACGGCGCCTCGCTCACAGCCGGCGGCGCCACGCTAGCGCTCACCTCCGGCGCCGTCCAGGGCGCGATCAATGCGCGCGATGGAGGCATCCAGACATTGCGTGACAGCCTGAACGCCCTTGCCAGCCAGCTGGTGACCTCGGTCAACGCCGCCTTCAATTCCACTGGCGCCACCGGAAATTTCTTTGCCGCCGACGGCACAACTGCCGCAACGATCGCAGTCGACTCCACGCTCACCAGCGCCAGTCTGAAGGCGGGCGACAGCGGCAATTCCGGCGACAACACCATCGCGCTGGCCGTTGCCGGCCTGGCCGCCACGACATTCTCCACCAGCAACGGGGATGCGATCGACGGCACAATGACGCAATTCTACGCAAACACCATCAGCGCCTTCGGCCAGACCATTTCGAACATCAACAACCAGGTTGAGAACCAGACTGCCGTCCAGGCCCTTGTCACCTCGCAGCAGCAAAGCGTCAGCGGCGTCAACCTCGACGAAGAGACGACCAA
>PMKA01000411.1 GCA_003157575.1 Opitutia bacterium | reverse complement strand
TGCGCGGTCTTCCCCGATTTCGTGTAGGGTGGCAGCGAAAGGGTGCGGCTGGCGCGCGAGGTAACGGCGGAATGCGACAATGACCACCACCAGTGCCCCGGCATAGAGTGCCGTCAATCCACCGAGCACCGCGAGACGGGCGGTTTCCCAGAAGAGATACACCAACGTGAGGCTGGCGAACGTGATGGTCATCATGCCCGAGAAGACCACCGCACTGATCCAGACGAACGTCCGGATCAGGCGGAATTTCTCCTCCTGCACCTCGATTGAGACGAGCTTCAGCCGATCCTGCAAACTCGCCAGCAACCCGTCACCGAGCGATCGGAGCGATCCGAGAAAACCCACGGAGCTGGGTGGGGCCGCATCCATGGCGAAAGCGACTATTTGCTGCGACGGCCCAGGAGCACCCCAACGAGGAGGCCAACACCGGCCGCGATGGCCAGAGACTGGTAGGGATTCGCGCGGATGGTTTCGTCGGTGTATTTGGCTCCGGCGAGGACCTTCTTCCGCGCCCCGGCATAGGCGTCCGTGAAGCGCTCCTGCGCGGCGACGAAGCGCGAGCGCAATGATTCGACCGCTTCAGCCGACTGTTCGGTGAGGGATTCCCCCACCATGGTCTCGGCTTCGGCAACGAGGGCTTGCAGTTGATCGAGAAGTTCCTTGGGGGTGTGGGCGACGTCCGGGTTATTTTTCATGGAGGGGTGATTCTGCGGCTGTGCCGGGTGGGAGGCTGTCATGTGGATTTGGATCCGCGCAACATTCCGACGAGGCCCACAGCGCCCGCGACCGTTCCGCCGATGAGCAGCCACATGGTCTTGTCGGTGGGGGAGCCGGTGAAGAAGCGCGAGAAGCTCGAGCCAATGGAATCCGAGGCGTTGATCCCATAGATGATCAGGCCGATGCCCACGACCAATAATGCGAGCGAAATGATTTTGTTCATGATGGAAATCGGGTTGCGGACGATAAACTCCAAAGCACAGACCCTACGCCAGGCGGCGATGGAGTGATATGGGGTGTAACCCGAATGCGGCGGCCGGCTTGCCGCGCGCGTTTGAACGTCCGCGGCGGTTTCCGGGGTGACGATCCGTGATGTCTTCACGCCGGAACGGCAGCACGGGCAAGAAGTCCGGTGCGCCGCCAGTCGGGTTAGACCCCATACTTTGACCCGGCCATCGGGAGTAACCTCGGTCGTCAGGAAACCACGGACTCGGATGTCTGATGATTGATACGCGGAGGACGACGGGGTCGTCGCTGCGGAACACCGTCTCTCACCGCACCGCGCTTCAGTTCAACCATCGGCCATTCCCATACGAATATGAAATTACATTACCTGCTCATCTCATCGCTCATCGCGACCACGTCGGTCGCAATGTTCGCATCATCCGGCACCGACAGCAAGATCGAGAACGCCGCAAAGGCCTCCTACAACTACCGCACCCTCCTCCAGGACAAGGTGACCGTCAAAGCCAACGATGGCATCGTCACGCTCACCGGCGTTGTCGCCGACAGCGATTTGAAGTCGGTTGCCGAGGACACCGTGAGCGACCTCCCGGGCGTCCTGAGCGTGGACAACAAGATCACACTTGATCCGGCGCTCAAGGAACACTCCGACGCCTGGATCGCATTGAAGCTTCACACGCAACTGCTCATCCGGTCAAACGTGAGCAACGCCGATACCACGATTGACGTGAAAGACGGCGTTGTGACTCTGACTGGAACGGCCAGTTCCCTTGCCCAAAAGGAACTGACAGGGGAGTACGCAAAGGACATCGACTGGGTTAAATCGGTCAACAACGACTTGGTCGTCAAAGAGACAGTCGTTGCGGACCAGACGGTCGGCGAGAAGATCGACGACGCCTCGATTACCAGCCGGGTGAAATATGCGCTGTTCACCCACCGTTCCACGAGCGCGCTCAAGACGAAGATCACAACCACTGACGGCGTTGTCGTGATCACCGGCCTGGCCGCGAACGACGCGGAAAAATCGTTGGTCGGAAAGCTCGCGAACAGCGTCCACGGCGTCAAATCCGTTGACAACAACATGACGGTGAAGATCTGACCCGGGGCCGAAGTTCTCGTGCGCCCGTCCGCAGGCACGCCGGCGGACGGAAACGCGACGAACGGCCAAAACCCACGCAATCAACAAGGACCGGAGCCACTGCGGCTCCGGTCCTTTTGTTTTGTTGCGCGTCCTGCGGCAGGTTGAATTGGAGATCGAGCAGTTGCTGGCCAAAGCCGGAGACGACGACGCGCAACCGCAACAGGACGGGCTGAATCTGTAAGGGGAGCTGGCGCGTCGGCTCGAACGCAAGACCAGCCTGCAGCAGGCGCGCGCCAAAAGCGAAGCGCGCGCCTTCAATCACCACCGAGTAAGAAGCGCAGAAATTGCTCGGCTCTTCCGGGCGCCGCCAAAAATGGCGCAGCCATTTTGTTTGGCAGCGCGGAGGACGAAGTCCGATGCGCTGCTAGGCGGCGAAACCGAAGCGGTCTTTGACTTGAGCCCCGTCGAGCCCGAGCGATTCCCGCAAAAGCTGCGAGGCGATCCGCTCGGCCGCCACCTTGAGCATCCGGTCGAACTGGTGCCCGGTCATGGCCGCGCCGTCATGCCGGATCTCTGTGATGCGGACTCGCGAGGCCAGGAGATGCATCAGGAGGTCCTCGACCTCGATCGGATCGTCGGTCTGGTAGGTGAAAACGCGGGTGCTGTGCTGCGGGAATGCAATATAGTCGATGGCGAATTTGTTGAGCATGGTCGTCCTTGATTCGATGGGTTGGTTGCTGGCGCTATGAATGGCCGGCTTTCGCAAACATGCCCGGCTTGCAGTCAGTGCGTTGATGTCTGGGAGGCCTGCTTGGGCGTGAAAAAGTCCCGGGCTTTCGCGAGCAGCTGGGCGTCGGTCAGGTGATGTTCGTCAATAATCAGCGAGCCTGCGATCCGCCGGGCGAGATCCGGATGATGTATTTTCATCCAGGCGATGAATTGATCCATCTCGTTGCCGGTGCCGCTTCCGCTCCCGAAGACGAGAATCTGGCCCGCCTCCTTCAAGGCGTCGGCAATGGGTCCGAAGAAACTATGGAGCGCCGGCTTTTCCTGGCCTCGCGAAAAACCGTCGAAGCTGTGGGTATGGCTGATGGAGGCATCGGTCTGGTCGGGGCGGATCTCCTCGGCGGCCGAGCCATGGAGCTCGGAGCGGAAGATGCGTGCTGCATGGTGATCGATGACGACCAGCCAGAGCGACTCACGGGAATTTGTTCCGGACTGGGGCTTTTCGGTCCGATCAAGGAAGTCGCGGATCTTCATCAACTCGTCGGTTTCGGCGACGTCTTTTGTGCGGGCCGGCGGCAGAACCACCGTCTGCCCGTTGCGTGTGACCTTGAGATTGCCGTTGGGCTCCTCGGCGACCTGGCCGAGCTGGCGAAGCAGGGCGTGAACATCGTGCCAGCCCAAGTTGTGGGAAACCGGATGTTGAAAGATCGTCTGGTACGTGCGCAGGTGCGCGCCGGTGAGTTCAGGAGGCGGTGTCATAGGATCGTGATTGTGTGCGGGAATCTGAGATGGCGACGTTTCTGCCGGAGACGGAAGCGTCGGGAATGCGCAACAAGCAAAGCTGCGTTGCGTTCGGGTTCTACCCGGCGATTGCCTGTGCGACGTCGTTGGTCGACGTCTGCCGGATGTCCTCCTTGCTGAGGCTCACGAATACGCTGGAGTCGTCGTAACTGATCCGGTTGATGTTTTCGGGAAGGACGAGGATCCGCCTGCCCGCATACCAGTGGCCGGTCTCGACGACCAGCTCACGGATTGCCCAGCTCCGGCCGTCCACCATGAAACTGGTTACGGAGCCGACCGGTCCGTTGGTGGCGTGGATCTGATAACCTGTCACGGCCCTGGTGCTGCGCAGATGGATATCATCCCGCTGATTATGCCCGTGATGAAGCGAGGTTTCCGGAGTCGATGGCGGCGGGACAACGGGAAAGCCGGGCAGGTCGGTCATCCCTCCGTCAGCCCAGTAGGCCGGCCAGCCATAATAGCGGTAGTATTCGCCCTCGAACTGGCGCGAGACCGGCCGGTGCGATTCGATCGATGGACTGTCCTCGATCTGCTTTCGGGTCAGGTTCACGACCAGAACTTTGGCGTCATCGCCAGATTTCCAAAAGGCATGGGCTCCGAATGCATGGGGAGAAAGAAGGACCTGGCGGTTTTCCAACCATGATCCCGTATCGACGACCAGATAGCGGATCAGCCAGGTTTTATCGTCGAAGTAAAAGTCCTTCACA
>PMKA01000266.1 GCA_003157575.1 Opitutia bacterium | reverse complement strand
AACTTGGGGTCGGCGTTCTGCGTGTACCAGGCGTAGTTGTCGAAGACGGAATGATAGACGCCGTAAGGACCGTCGGAGCTGATGTCGGTGGAGGGCACGCCCGCGTGCTGCAGGAAGGGCGTGAAATCGGAGCCGGAGCCAAGGTCGCCCACGCTGACCTCTTCGCCGGCCACGGGTGGGGCATTGGAGCGGCGATGCCCACTCTCGCCGGCGGATTTGATCCTCCATTGCTGATAGACCGTTCCGCCCAGCGGGCTGGGAACCGAGCGCGTCAGTTGGCGAAGAAACTCCTTGAGCGAGGGCACGGCGGCGGCGGAGAAATCCGGTCCGGCGACAGCTACGTCGGTGTTGAAGTAGGCCACGGCGCGCTCCAGCGCTTTGGCGTTCTGTTCCACCCACTCGGTCGAGCCGATCAAGCCTTCTTCCTCGGCGTCCCAATTCGCAAAGACAATCGTCCGCTTCGGTCGCCAGCCCTGTTTCAGCAGCACGCCGACGCCGTGAACTGATTCGAGCATGGCCGCGGTGCCGCTGGAGGGATCGACGGCGCCGTAGACCCAGGCGTCGCGGTGATTGCCGACGACCACCCAATCGTCGGGGTACTCGGAGCCTTTAATCTTACCGATCACGTCCCAGATGATGCGGCGCTGATAATCCTGCACGGAGACCAGGTGAGCGCGTACGCTTCCCTGCCCTCCAACTGTTCCGATGTGGTAGCGGAAGCCCAGCCCGCCCTGCCAGCCCTGCGGCACTCCGGGGCCTTGCAATGCCTGCAGGATGGGCGCCGCATCGTGGTAGCTGATGGGAATGGAGATGATGCGGGGCTGGCTGCCGTAGGGCGAAACGCGCGCCGAATCGGGCAGGTCCAGGGTCGAGGCCACGCCGGGTGTCTCCGGGTCGCCGGGATA
The DNA here is from genome assembly GCA_003157575.1 of Opitutia bacterium. Lineage (GTDB taxonomy): Bacteria > Verrucomicrobiota > Verrucomicrobiia > Opitutales > Opitutaceae > Fen-1467. The sequence goes on along the minus strand of PMKA01000266.1, from coordinate 2,419 downwards.
CTCGAACATATATTGCACCGAGCCGCGCTGTACGCCTGTCTCCGGCCGCCACGGCCCCTGGGGGTAAGCGTCGCCCTTGGTGAAGCCGTCGTCCTGCGGGTCGGAGTAGATCAACACGCCGGCGGCTCCGCGCTGCTCGGCAATGAAGACCTTCACACCGCGGAAGTTGGCGCCGTAACGCACCAGAACGATTTTGCCTTTCAGGTCGATGTGCCGCGCCGCCAGCTGGTCAAAGTCCTCCAGGCGGCCGTAGTTGGCGTAAACCACCTCGGCGGTCACATCGCCCGACCCTGACGAGCCGTTGAAGGGCATCACCACGCGCGGGTCGTCCTGGAATGGATCGCCCTCGACGCGCTCCCGCGTCGGGCCGCTCATCAGCAGCTTGCCGCTGGAGTCATACGCCTTGACGCGCACCTCTTTGGGCTGGTTCAGCAGAACGCGGTAAGGAACGATCTCCGTCTCCAGGCCGGCCGCGCGAAATTTCTGCGCCACGTATTCGGCGGTCTTGCGATCTTCAGGGGTCGAGGCCAGGTGCGGCTCGGCGGTGAGCGTCTTCAGGTGCTGGCCGGCCAGGATGGCGTCGGGAACGGCCAGGAATTTCTCCTCGATCTTCGCTTGCGTAGCAAAGTCCGCGTAGCCAAAGACCGCTGGCTGAGCAGGCTGAGCGGCAGTTTGGGCCACGAGCGGCCGGGAAATAAAAACCGATGAAACCAGCGCTAGAAAAATCAGTGAGGCAAACGGCTTGCGCCACATCATGAACAGAACCTCTTTCTGCGAGCCGGCAAGCCAATGCGCGGCAAGCCGAATGGATGCCCCACTCTCGCCGGCCTTCTGAGCGAAGCGCAGCGGAGTCAAAGAACCTGCGTTTCGTTCTATTGCGGCTAGTCGGGATTGAACAAATGTTTGACCTGCGATTCAAAAACTTCGATGCGGACAGCCGTGCGCCGGCCTTTTTTCCGCAGCCGCCTACCCGCGCCCCGGACGCAATACTTCCAGATGGCTCGTATCGATTGGCTCAGGATTCTCGTATTCGGGAAACACCGGCAGCCCACCAGCCCGCACGCCGCTCCATTCTTCTGACACCACGATGCTGTTCTGCGGGTTGCCCGGCTGGTAGCGCGCCGAGCAGGGGAAGCCCGCACGCACCTGGGCCGCATCCCGTTCGCGGAGCAGGTCGGTAACGTCCTGAGAGGACTCGTAGTCCACGCCGCCGATGCGATAGCTGTAAAGCAGCATGGTCAGGGTGCGGCTTGGCCCGTTCTTGGTTCGTGACGCGGCCTCGACCTCGCAGATGTCCAGCAACATGCCGTCCACCACGCGCCCAGAGCGAGAGAGAAACTGGCGGCGCGCAAGCTCTCGCTCATCCGCTGTGGGGCCTTTGCGCAGCAGCAGCCAGAGACCTGCCACAAAGAACACGACAATGATTGCCCCGGCGACGACAAGCTCCCACGTGTTGGCGCTGATTTGAGTCATTCGGGGCGGATCACTGCTCCTTCGGTCCTAAGCTAGAGGATACCGCAACCGGCCAGGGGTGATGCCGTAGGGGCTGTGGAACCGGCTCCGGATTCATATCGCTGCATTCAAGGCTCACGCGCTGCGCTATACTCGTGACTGCATCCTGAAGGTGATTATCCCGCAAGATGCCCCGTTTTCTGAGGTTTTTATGGCTGATTGCAAAAATCCCGTTGGGTCGCCTGATTCCCAAAATCGTGGGCCGTCACGTGACCGCATACGTTCCACCACCGTGATTTGTGTGCGCCGCAACGGTCTGGTGGTCATGGCCGCCGATGGTCAGGTCACGCTCGGCGACCACGTGNNCGCACCGACAAGATGCTGCGCAATTTGGAAGCATTGTTAGTTGTAGCCGATGCCGGGCAAACCTTTTTAATCTCCGGCTCGGGCGACGTGATTGATCCCGACGAGCCCATCGCCGCCATCGGTTCCGGCGGACCTTACGCCACCGCCGCCGCTCGCGCGCTGATGGAAAACACCGACCTCGGCGCACGCGAGATCGCCGAAAAAGCGATGAAAATCGCCGGCGACATCTGCATCTACACTAACGACCACATCACCATTGAGGAGTTGAAGAGTTAGAGCGTTTTCAACTCAAGTGTGAACATAATCTCCGCGCCCCATCCATCGTGCGTTCTTTGCACAGTGGGTGGGAAACCATGATCCCCGGTTTCGCCTGTAAACAAGAGCGTCGAATACGCTCTAACGGTTTGCATCCGCCTGCGCATTGATCCATACTTGCCCGCACCCGCCGGAGAACAAGAGCTCTCGCGCGACGAAATCAGGATAGGCGTATCTCCACCCGATTTGCCGGATGTCCTCTATATACATTGATATATATCCAGCGATATAATCGGTTTTTCATGGATGTTCTATGGCATCAACGGCAACAACACGCCGGATTGCT
>PMKA01000364.1 GCA_003157575.1 Opitutia bacterium | reverse complement strand
GGCGTGCCGCGCAATCACCTCGAGCAGCGCCCGGGCGCGATATTCGCCGAGCACGCCGGTCATGATCACCGGCTTCCGTCCCGTCTCCGCCACAAGCCTGCCCAGATTCGTGTCCAGCACCGAAGCCCCCTCGGGATTGTGGGACGCGTCCATGATCAGCGGCCGACCGCCGATCGACATCCGCTGCCAGCGCCCCGGCCAGTCGGCATGGAGCAGGCCGCGGAGGATGTCGCCTTCACCCGGTCTCCAGTGCGCCGGAAGCAGGCGCGCAACAAGCGTGGCCGTGGCGGCATTCCAGCGTTGGTAGTCGCCCTCCAGGCTGGTGTTCGGATAACGGTCGACCGTCTCCCCAAACTCCTCGCGCACCGAGACAACCTGCGCATTTCGGTCCGCCGCGATCGCACGGATCACCTGCTCGGCGACCGCCGGCATGCGGCCGAGCACCACGGGACGTCCGGGTTTGATGATGCCCGCCTTCTCCGCAGCGATCAACTCGAGGCGGTCGCCCAGCATTTCGCAGTGGTCAAATCCGATCGAGGTGATCGCGGTCACTTCCGGCTGCACGACGTTTGTCGCATCGAGACGCCCTCCAAGCCCGACCTCCACGACCGCGACATCCACCTTCTTCCGCGCGAACTGCAGGAACGCCATCGCCGTCATGAATTCAAAGAAACTCGGATGATCGTCGGCGCTCGACCGGGCCAGATCCGCCGCGACGGGCCGCAATTCGTCCACATAGGCGACGATCTCAGCCTCGGTTAAAAGCTGTCGGTCCACCTGCACCCGCTCGCCCAGCCTGACGAGGTGCGGAGACGTGTAAAGGCCGGTCCTGAGGCCCGCAGCGTGCAGGATCGCATCGAGCATGGCCGCGACGGATCCCTTGCCGTTGGTGCCGGCCACGTGGATGACCGGATAGCGAAATTCCGGATGGCCGAGGGCCTCGACAAGCACCCGCATCCGGTCGATGCCAAATTTCGGCCCGCGCGCCTTGAGGGCGAACAGGTACTCTCGTATGGCGGCATACCCGGCTGATGGCACATCGGCTTCCATGAAAAGGCGCGAGTTGATCACCACCTCGCGTCCGCGTCACGCTTTTGTGGGCGGGCGCCTACCGGCAAAGCCGCACGACCTCGGGCGCAATCTGTTCCAGCGGAATCACGCGATCGACGCCGCCGTTCTTGATCGCCTCGGCCGGCATCCCAAAGACCACGCAGCTCTCCTCGTCCTGGGCGATGTTGTATGCGCCGGCATCCTTCATCTCCCGCATTCCCTTCGCACCGTCGTCACCCATTCCGGTCATGATCACCCCCACCGCGTTCCTTCCGGCATAGCGCGCGGTCGAACGGAACAACACGTCCACCGATGGGCGGTGCCGGCTCACCAGCGGACCGTCCTTGATCTCGACATAGTAGCGGGCGCCGCTGCGCTTGACGAGCAGGTGGCGGTTGCCCGGCGCGATCAGCGCCTGTCCGCGCAGCACGGAGTCGCCGTTGACAGCCTCCTTGACGGTCACCTTGCACAGCCCGTTCAAACGCGCGGCAAATTGCGCCGTAAACTTCTCCGGCATATGCTGAACGATCACAGTCCCCGGTGCGTCAGCCGGCAGGGCTTCCAGGAAAATCCTCAAGGCTTCCGTTCCGCCCGTCGACGCGCCCACGGCGACAATCCGCTCCGTGGTTTCGATCATCGCACGGCTGGATCCCTTTTCCAGCATGGCGTCGGCCGTGAGCTTCGGCTGCACCGACAATGTCTTTGCAACAGGCGGCCGCACCCCATCGTGTCTTTTCGCGCGAGCTGCCGACTTGACCACGTCGCAGATATGGACGGCTGACTCGTCGAAGAACTGCTTCGTCCCCATCTTGGGTTTGGTGATGATCTCGACGGCACCCTTCTCCAATGCCGCAAAGGCGGTCTCCGAGCCGCGCTCCGTCAGGCTGGAGCAGATCACCACCGGGATGGGGTGTTGAGCCATGATCTTCTCGAGGAACGTCAGGCCATCCATCCGCGGCATCTCAACATCGAGGGTAATGACGTCGGGCTCCTGCTCCGCGATGCGCTGGGTCGCAACATAGGGATCGGGCGCCGTGCCGGTCACCTCGATCTCCGGATCGGTCTCAAGCAGGGCCTTCAGAGCCTGCCGCACCGTGGCTGAGTCGTCGACAATCAGGACGCGGATTTTGCGAGGCATCGTAGTTGAGGCCGGGAGGCGATTTTTGAGGCGAAACGCTTGATGTGAACGATCCCGGACTCGGTGTCGAACACCAGTTTGCGGCCGGCATTGCCGCCGACGTCGGCGGCAGAGATTCTGAAACCATTTTCGGCCACCAACCGCCGGGCAAGCACAACATTTGCCGAGCCGACAGAAATGCTTTTGCTGCCACAGCTCGGACTCGGCAGCAGATGGGCGCCCCCGAAAATCTTCACTTCGACTTCTGACGGGCGCAGACCCGCAGTCATGAACGGGCGGACCAGCTCAGGAACGGCGTGGCACACATACTTCCAGCGAAGCGGATCCCCGTCCTTCGGCGTTGCCCTCCCATTGGGCGTCGGCAGCATGGCGTGGCAGATCGCAGCGAGCTTTGAGGCCGCATGGAAAAATGTGATCGCCACACACGGCCCGAGCACCGTCGTGATCTCGCATGGAATCCGGCTGACAACGACCTCGCCGGCCTTGAGAAACTGCTGGCGCACGCCGGCGTCTGCCGGGCACTTCTGCTCACAACGGCACGCAGCCGACGGGCGTTGGCACTGGCAATTGTGGGGACACACTGCGACGGTTCTATGTGGAGTTGCCAGCATGAGATTTCCGATACACGGCGGATGCGATGGCTTGCAGCGGTACGTTGAGCCCGGCCAAGGACTCCGAGTGCCCGGTGAAAAAGTACCCGTTGGGATTGAGATTGCGGCAGAGGCGGCTGACCACCGCCTCCTGGGTCGGCCGGTCGAAGTAGATCATGACGTTGCGAAAGAAGACGGCATCGAATTTCTCCCGCACGCGATAGTCATGGTCCATGAAGTTGAGCCGCGCAAAGCTCACGCGGGACCTCAATTCGGATGTGATCCGCACGGTGCGTTTCACCTCATTGCGGCTGCGCAGAAGATATTTGCGCCGCCATTCCAGTGGCACCGGCTCGATGCGGGCCTCGTCGTACACGGCATCCTGCGCCGCAAGCAATACCCGCGTTGAAACGTCCGTGCAGAAGATGGAGAAATCGAAGTTGCCCCGGCGTTCTCCGAATTCGCTCAAGACCATTGCCAGCGTATACGGCTCCTCCCCGGACGAACAACCCGCGCACCAGATTTTGACCTCCAGG
>PMKA01000217.1 GCA_003157575.1 Opitutia bacterium | reverse complement strand
TCGAACCTGCAACCCCCAGATTCGTTGTCTGGTGCCCAATCCAGTTGTGCTATGGGCGCATGAAGGAGGGGGGAAACAAGCAAGCTTTGACCCGGCACTGCAAGCGCGAAATGGATACTGCTCAGCCCGCCTCCGCCGGGCGCCAGTCCAGGAGCTCCATTTGCAGCAGCTTGCGGTCGTTGTAGACGTTCCACGCCACCTGCACCGCCAGGTCCACGGGAGTGCCGAGCGGAGGCACGCGATGCGCCATCTTCCAGGCCACGCCATAGATCCGCCGCCCGCGCCCGTCCTCGAGATTGAATCGGAAATGCTGTTCCTTGAAGATCTCCGGACGCTGCCTGAAGCTGACGCCGCGGAGTCCGAAGACCGGCTCCGGGTTCCCCTGTCCGTATGGGTGCAGCACCTCCAGCTCCGTCAACAACTGCTCGCGGATCTGCTCGAGCGTGAGCCAGCAGGCGATCTCCAGTCCCGGTTCGGAAAACAGGCCCCGCTGCGACACCCGCACCGCCGCCTCAAAACGTTCCCTGAAAGCCTCCAGATTCGCCAGCGGCAGCGACACTCCAACCGCCATCGGATGTCCGCCCCAGCTGCACAGGAGGTCGGCGCACTCGCCCAGCGTTTCCACGAGATTGAGCCCGTAGATGCTCCGGCCCGACCCCTTGGCAAGGCCGTTCTCCCGGCCCAGCACGATGCAGGGCCGGTTGTATTTGCGGGTCACCCGGCTCGCCACGATGCCCACCACCCCGGGATGCCATTCCTCGTCGAACAGGACGATGCCGTGGGAATCCGCATACTTCTCCTCAACCATCCGTTCCGCCACCTCGGTGATCGAACGCTCGATCTCCTGCCGCTCGCGGTTGAAACCGTCCAGCTGGCGCGCGGCGTCGACACAGAATGCCGCGTCCTCGCTTAGAATCAGCTCAACCGACAACGCGGCGTCCGCCAGACGGCCGCTTGCGTTGATGCGCGGCCCTATCCGGAAGGAGATGTCCACCGGCTGGATCTCCTGGCCTGGCTTGAGGCCGGCCACGTCCATCAGCGCGCGCAGCCCCCGCCTGCCCGTGTGCTGGAGGATTTCGAGCCCGTGCCGCGCAAGGATGCGGTTCTCGCCGACCACGGGCACCAGGTCGGCGACAATCCCCATCGCCACAAGATCCAGGTACTCCTTCAGGTGAATCCGAAACGCCACGGCGTTGTTCTCGGCCCGAAGCTGTTTGAGGAGCCCGTGCACGAGCTTGAACACGAGGCCCACCGTGCAGAGATCACGCCACGGCGCGTCGTCCAGACCGGGAAAAACATGGGGATTCACCAGTATCCCGCCGCCGAGCGGCTTTTCCTTTGAGCGGTGATGGTCGATCACGATGGCGTCGACCCCCTGCGCCTTCAGATAGGCCAGCTCCTCGTGCGAGTTTGTGCCGCAATCGAGCGCGATGAACAGGTCCGGCTTCCCCGCCTCCAACGCCCGGTCGATCGCCCCGCGGCTCAGGCCGTAGCCCTCCTCCAGGCGCCGCGGCACCACAAAGCGGGGATCCAATCCGAAGCGCCGCAGCACGCTAACCAGAAACGCCGTGCTGCTGACGCCGTCGACATCGTAGTCGCCCAGCACCACAAGCGATTCGCGCCGTTCGATGGCACGCCGCAGACGCACGACGGCTGCCTCCAGGTTCACCAGCAGAAAAGGATCCCGAAGATCCGCAAGCGCCGGCTTGAGGAAGTGCGACGCCGCCCCGGTCTCCCTCAGTCCGTTGCGCACGATCAATTCCGCAAGGACCGGGCCGATCCCGAGGCGCGCGCCGGCCTCCTTCACTTCGGCTGCCGGCAACGGCGTATGGATCCAGCGCATGTCAGAAGCCCCAGTTGGAATTGCCCGGTCGGAGTAGGGTCGCCGCTTGTCGGCGGACCTTCCGCCATCGACGGATCGGTCCGGACACGAGGTCCGACCCTACGCAACGCGAGATCCTACTGGGATGCCTTGCTTGAGCCGGTCCACTCGTATTTCGGCGCGACATCGTGGTGCGCCTCGACGTGCTTCCGGTCNNTCGCGCATGATGCCGCTGCCAAACAGGAACAGGGACAACGCCGCCAGGAAGGCGGTCAGGCTGGTCATGATCGACCGGGCGAACACCTTGCGGACCGCGAGATTGATGATGTCGCGAAGCGTTCCGTTGGGATTGATCCTGAGCTCCTCGCGTATCCGGTCGAACACGACAATCGTGTCGTTGATCGAATAGCCGGCGATGCTCAGGATCGCCGCGACCATCGGCGCCGAAAACTGGTAGCCGAACAGGACGAAGATTCCGATCGTCATCAGGATGTCGTGAATCGAGGCCACCACGGCGCCCACGCCGAAGCCGACCTCAAAGCGGAAGGCGACATACAGGAGAATGACGACCATCGAGAGCGCCACCGACAGAAATGCGTTCCACTCGACTTCCGCGCCGATGGTCGCCCCGGTCCGGCTCTCGCCGACATTCTTGAATTCAGCCTGCGGAAACGCCTTCTGCAGGGCGTCGTAGAGCGGAGCGGATTCGCCATAGGGCGTCTCTATCTTGAGCAGATCCCGGCCTCCTCCTAGCGCCGTGACGTACGCAGGGTTGACGTCGTTGATCTTGTGCTCGGTCGCAACCCGGCGCACCTCGGCCAGGTCCGGCTGGTGCTGTTTGTTGTATTCGATGCTGATCACATCGCCGCCAAGGAAGTCCGTGCCGAAGGACTGCCGCCCCCGGTACAACACCAGCGAGAAGGCGCTCAGCACGATGGCCCATGAGACGATGAACGCCGGCTTTGCATACTTGACGAAATCCGTCTGGATGTTCCGCAGCAGGTGCAGCATCGGGAACTTCGTCATGATGTCGTAATTGATCAGGTATTCCATGATCAGGTGCCCGGTGACGAGCACCGAGAACATCGTGGAGAACACACCGATCGCGAGGGTGACGCCGAATCCTTTTACCGGCCCTGTTCCGAGCCAGATCATGATCGCACAGATGCAGAGCTGGGTGACGTGCGCGTCGACGATCGTAAAGAAGGCCTTGTCGTAACCCGACACGAGCGCCGCCTTCAGGCTCTTGCCGAGGTGCAGCTCCTCGCGCATGCGTTCGAA
>PMKA01000096.1 GCA_003157575.1 Opitutia bacterium | reverse complement strand
TAAGTGAACAGTATTGGGGCTAAAACCTCATCTCGATGCCGCCGCGCGCGCGAACGCCGGGCGAGCGCATGCCGACCGCCTCCTCGTACTTCGCATCGAACAGGTTGTCGACCGCCGCCGTAAGCGCCAGGCCGCGCCGGACCTCGTAGCGCGCCGCAAGGTTCGCCTTCCGCCAATCCGGCAAAAACACGTCGCCTGTCGGCACCGATGTGTCGAAAACGCGGCCCACCGCAATCACCGCCACATCCACCGTGAACGACCGGGAAGGCCGCCAGCGGACACGCACCGCCCCCTGCGACCTCCCTCGCCCGCTCAAGGGAAGCCCTCCGGGCTCGCTGCGGACATTCGCATACGTGCCGGTGAACACGAACTCCAGCTCCTTGCACGCCTGGAGACGCAGGGACGCCTCTGCGCCATCGCTTCGGATCACATCGCGGTTCACCAGGCGCGGCGGCGGTCCTGGATCGAAATCGATGCCGTCGCGATATCGGCTGGAAAATCCGCCAAGCTCGATCGTCGCCCGGCCGCCGCAGATCCGCTTCTCAACTCCTGCATCCGCTGTCTGCGCCCGTTCGGGCTTCAACGCCGGATTGCCCACAAGGGGATTGGAAATCGCGTAAAAGCTGGGCCGCTTGAAACCCGTTCCGGCATTCATCCGGAACGTCAGGTCCTTTCCCACCGGCACGCACACGCCGAGGCGGGGCGTCACCCTCGGAAGATAATCCTGCATCTTGTCCACGCGCACGCTCGGCTGGATCAGCCAGCCCGCCAGCGGGCGCCACGTGCACTCGGCGAATGCGCCTGCGCGATCCTGCGTCGCCTTGAACGGCGTGGGGATCGCCGTCCCGCCGTACAAAAGGACCGCATCGCTTTCCCCCTGTGCGGACTCCGCGTCGACGCCCACGGAAAGCATCGCGTTCCCGCCGATCTCGGCCGCCACCTCTGCGGAGGCTCCCGCCCGCTTCAGGGTCGTGGATTCCCGGCTTTCAGGCAGGCCCTCCGGATCGCCCGGCCCGGGCGCCACCCCCGGCGAATTGTCCTCGGATTTCAGCCAGGCTCCCCATGACCGCACATGCCATTTCAGGCCGGCCGTCTGCGTCGCCGGTGAAAAAAGTTCGAACGCCGCCGTCGTGCTGTCGCCCGAGCGTTCCTCGAGCGACCGCAAAACCGCGTACTGCGCCCCACCGCTGTCGTCGGGAAAGGACGCGCTTTCCTGCCACCCGTAACGCAGGGTCATCTGCCCCTCGGCACTCCGCCCCTGCCAGGTCGCGCCCACGGCAACAGCCTCGTGGCGGGCATAGCTCCCCTCGCTTCGGCTGCCATCCTGCCACCAGTCCGCCGAAACAGCCGCCGTCAGCCCGCCGCTTTGTCCGCCGCCCGACACGTGCGCCGCAGCCAGCCCCTGTCCTCCAGCCTGGACAACGGCTCTTGAGTCCGGTGCGCCCATCACGTCGCTCGTGAGCTTGATCACCCCCGACAGCGCGTCCGGGCCGTAGCGCGCCGACACCGGTCCCTGCACCACCTCGACCGACGAAAACCCGCCGGCGTCGATCATGCTGAAATTGAAACCTCCGCCCGTCGACTCGGTGGAATTGTTGACCGGCACGCCGTCGAGCAGCACGACCGTGTAGTTGTCCTCGCCCCCGCGCAGGTGGACCGAGGAACGTCCGCCAGGACCTCCGGGCTGGCCGATCTGCACACCCGGGAGGCCGCGCAGCGCGTCGGCCATTCCGGAAAACATGCCGTCACCCAGTTCGACAGGCAGCGTGGTCGCCGTGCGGGTGTCGCGCGCCCACACCGGCTCGACCGCGTCCGACACGAACGGTGGAAGCGCCACCACCTCATCCGCCGTCGCCACAGCCGCCGTTCCCTGCGTCGCGTCGGCCCCGGCGGCCGGGTCCGAAAAGGCAGATGCCACGGCGAGCGCAACCACGGGGAGAGCACGCAGCCGACAGGGAAGACGGAGATGTTTCAGGAAGCGCCAATTCACGGGGCAAACATCAAAAGGGCTCCGCCGGCCCGCAGTAAATCAAAACCGCCGCTCCGGCTTCAGCAAAGATCGCCCGGCCCGACCGCAGAAGGAGCGCAGACTCGCCCGCCCCGGGCGCCAAGATCCCCTCAATCCTCGGCGCCCATCCGCGGCGGCGAATACGTCTGCCCCGTCAGCGCGGCGAGCTTCTCCTCGTAATCCGCCTTCTGAAGCGCGGCGATGACCTCGTCGATCCGGCCTTCCATGACCTGGGGCAGATTGTAGAGCGTGAGGCCCACGCGATGGTCGGTGAGCCGGTTCTGGGGGAAGTTGTACGTGCGGATGCGTTCGGAACGGTCGCCGCTGCCGATCTGCCCGCGGCGCTGCGCGGCGTATTTCGCCTTCTCCTCATCCTCCTTGAGCTTGAGCAGGCGGGACCGGAGCACCGCCATCGCGCTGGCCTTGTTCTTCTGCTGTGAACGCCCGTCTGCGCAAAAAACGATCATGCCCGTCGGCTTGTGGATGATGCGCACCGCCGAGTCGGTCGTGTTGACNNACGTCCACCTCCTCGGCCTCGGGCAGCACGGCCACGGTGACGGTGGAGGTGTGAATCCGGCCGTTGGCCTCCGTCACCGGCACACGTTGCACCCGGTGGACGCCGCTCTCGAACTTGAGCTGCCGGTAGACGTCCTGTCCGCTGATCAGGAAGCTCACCTCCTTGAACCCGCCGCGCTCGCTCATGCTGCTGCCCATCGACTCGACCTTCCAGCCATGCGCGTCGGCGAACTTCTGGTAGAGCCGGGCCAGCTCCGCCGCGAACAACGCAGCCTCCTCGCCGCCGGTGCCGGCGCGGATCTCCATCACCGTGTTGCGCGAATCGGTCGCTTCAGGCGGAATCATCGCGAGCAGCACCGTCTCGCGCAACGCGGCCTGGCGGCGCTCCAGGGCCGGCAGCTCCTGCGCGGCCAGCTCCCGGAACGCCTGATCCGCCGTCGCATCCTGCGCAAGCCCGCGGGTCTCGGCCAGCTCGCGGCCGATCTTTTCATGCTCGAGATAGTCGGCGACCAGCTGCCCGAGCTTCTGCTGTTCGCGGGTGACGTCAGCAGCCCGCCGCAGGTTCGCATAAAACGACGGCGCCGCCATCTGGGCGTTGAGTTCGTCCAGGCGGCGTTGAAACGGACCGAGTTCGGGCAGCGTATCCATCAGGAAAAGAAGAAACGGGAGCGGGGAGATTTGCGAATTGCACCGGCCGCGTTCCGCGGCTTGGCTTACGCCCGTCGCTTTGGGCGGCAAGCCGCCTAGAGGTGACGATCAGAAATGGCCACAACGCTCTTCACGCAGAACATCATCGCCTGCATCTGGGATTTCGACAAGACTCTTATTCCGGACTACATGCAGGGACCGCTCTTCCGGCGCTACGGCGTGGATGAGGCGATGTTCTGGGCCGAGACCAACAAGCTGGTCGAGACCTACGCCGGTCGCGGCTACCGTATCTCGGGGGAGATCGGCTACCTGAATCATATCCTCACCTATGTTCTGGCCGGAAAAATGCCGGGTCTGAACAACCGCGTGCTCCGCGAACTTGGGGCTGACATCAAGTTTTATCCCGGCCTTCCGGAATTCTTCCCCAGGCTCAAAGCCGCGGTGCGGGAGAAACCCGAATACGTGAAGCACGACGTCCAGTTGGAGCATTACATCGTGAGCACGGGCCTCGCCGAGATGATCCGCGGCAGCAAGATCGCCCCCTTTGTGGAGACGATCTGGGGTTGCGAGTTCATCGAGAGCCCGTTCCAGCCCGGCTTCCTGCAGCAAAAGGAATTCGACCTGGGGGCGGCGGCCGAGATCGCGCAGATCGGCATGATGATCGACAACACGACGAAAAGACGCGCCATCTTTGAGATCAACAAGGGCACGAACAAGAACCCGGCGCTGGACGTGAACGCCAGCATCGAGCCGGAGGACCGCCGCATCCCCTTCCAGAACATGGTCTACATCGCGGACGGTCCGAGCGACATTCCCTGCTTCTCCCTCGTGAAGGAGCGCGGCGGCAAGGCCTACGGGGTGTACAACCCGGATCGCCTCGATGAGTTCAAGCAGAACGACGCCCTGCGCCGCGGGATGGACATCCTCGCGGCCACTCCCGGGCGCCTGCTGGACCACCTGGAACAGGGCAATTGCACGCTGGATAAGATCGACATCCTCGTCCTCGACGAGGTCGACCGCATGCTGGAC
>PMKA01000023.1 GCA_003157575.1 Opitutia bacterium | reverse complement strand
AAGTCCGATAGAGTTGATTTCAGACACGACTTTGGCTCCTTCAGTTCTGCTTCCTACGCTTCAATGATGACCGCATCGTCCGTTACCTTGACCACGCCGTCGATGCTGGCGTGTACTCTGGCGCCGAGTTTGCCTTGCTGCGGCACGGCGAGCAGATCGCCCACCCGAACCCGGTCGCCGGACTTTACCACGGGAACGGCCGGAAGGCCGGCGTGCTGCTTCAGGAGCACGTTGACCGTCCGGGGCGAGAATACGTGCTCCTTGAGCGGACCGACATTGTTGAACTCGCCCAAACCCAGCTTGGCAATCAGCCTGCGCATCGGCACGCGGCGGAATTCGGCCAGCGGATGAGGAGTTATGGATGCCGGGTCGCCTTTGAAGGTCAGGCCGCGCTCGCGCGCAAGGGGTTTGTTTTGCACGCAGACGGTCTTGGGATCCAGATCCTCGGGGCAGGCGTACATGGTGCATAGATTGCACTCGCAGCAATAGAGCGTGGCTACCGCGACGTCTGCGCCGGTAGCGAAACCAAGCGACTGCATGGCGCGATGCGGCTCGATGGGATGCCCGAGCAGAAAGCGCGGACAGAATTCNNGCCGGTGGTTTTCGTCACCGGGACATCCAGGCTGGCAGCCGGCTTGGCCATCATCACGCCGCCAAGCAGCACGCCGAAATCAGCCACGGTAGGCCCGCCCGCGGCTTCGATCACTTCGCCAATGGTGATGCCGACCGGAACCCGCAGCGTGACGGGCGTATTCACCGCGCCGGCAACAGTCAGGTATTTGTGCGTAACGGGCCGGTCGAGGGCAATGTTGATGAGGGTTTCCACGTTGGAGACGGCTGTGTCCACGTCCTTGGGCAGTCCGCCGGGCGGAATCACGCGCCCGGTAATCAGATGGACGAGAATGAACTCGTCTCCCGCCGGGTAACAATCCGGCAGGGGCACAACCCGCACATTCTTTGGGGCTTGCCGTTCCAGCGTCTCTATGATTTCGTGGTACTTTTCCTTGATGCCGACGGCGCCTTCCGGCGCGCCCACAAGCTCCATGGCTATCCGCAGGCCGCGCAGAAAGAGTTCGGAGTTGTGATGGAGCAGTTCCTTGTCCTTGTGGAGCAGGGGTTCGCATTCGGCTGCGTTGGCGATGACGAGTGAGACCCTGGCTTTGAACTTCACGGCCGCAGGGAACCCGCCGCCACCCGCGCCGACGATGCCGAGTTCCTCAAGACGGTCGATAGAAGAGTGTTCCGACGTACCCCCGGCCAGTTCCACTCGCGACGTTCCCGCATTTGCCGTCATTTGGGCTATACCTCAAAATCAGTCAAAATAATGATTGACTCTGACCAATACTGTACCGTATCATTCATTTTCAGTCAAGATCAGTCAACAATGAAATGCTTGATTCCAAATATCGGTAGCACTTCGTTCAAGTACCGGGTCCTGGACATGCCGTCGGAGTCCGTTTTGGCGGAAGGGCGTGTGGAACGAATCGGCCAGCCGGGGGGCGAATGCGCCGATTACCCAGCCGCAATTCGCAAGTGTATCGCGGCGATTGCGGGCGAAGGCAACGCCCAGAAGAGCCTGTCGGAGATCGGGGCGGTCGGGTTCAAGGTGGTTCATGCTGGCCCGCACAATGCGCCGCAACTGATCGACGACGAATTTCTTGCGGCAATGGAAGAGTTCTCGTTCCTGGCTCCGGCGCACAATCCTGCCTACATCGCGGCCATTCAGGCCTTTCGCCAGGAGCTCCCGGGGGTCCCGCTGGTTGCGGTGATGGAGCCCTTTCCGTACCGGTTCATGGATGAAGCATCGACCACCTACGCCGTGCCATATGAGTGGCGCAGGGATTATGGAATTCGCCGCTATGGATTCCACGGCGCCAGCCATCGCTCCGCCAGCGAACGAATTCAGGCGCTGCTGGGACGCAAAAATCTTCGCCACATCTCCTGCCATCTTGGTGGCAGCTCCAGCCTGGCGGCCTTTCGCGATGGCATCGCCATCGACGTGAGCATGGGTGCCTCGCCGCAGTCGGGGCTGCCGCAGAACAACCGCGTCGGAGACATTGACGTCTTCGCCGTGCTGCACATGATGAAGAAACTGGGGCTGGACCCGGACCGGATGGCGGCCCTGCTCGGCAGCCGGTCCGGGTTGGCGGGGATCAGCGGCACGAGCGGCGACATCCGCGACCTCGATCAAGCAGCCGCGGCGGGCAACAAGCGTTCACGGCTCGCGCTCGACGTTTTTGTTTATGCTATCCGCCATTATGTTGGCGCATTCATGCTTGAACTGGGCGGCCTCGATGTTCTCACTTTTTCCGGCGGCATCGGCGAAAACAACGCAGAGATTCGCAGCGCAGTCTGCCGCAACCTGTCCGCCTTCGGAGTGGAACTCGATGGGAACAGGAATCGCACGGCGCGAGGCGAAGGCGCAATTTCAGCCGAAAACTCGGCGGTCAAAATTTGGATCATTCCGGCAAACGAAGAAGTGATCGTGGCTCGCGAAACGGCGGCAGTCGTCAACCGGGAAATGGCAGTGGGGCAAGCAAAGTAGGGGAAGCGGTCCGGAAATTGTAGTGGAAAGCGGAAGGTCGGCAGTGGCGACATCATTAGGTTCAATCGACAGATCGGCGGTGGAGCGAATCGTCCGGCAGGTCGCTCTCGAATACCTTGGGAAAGGGAAAAGCGGCGTTTCGCCGGTGCTCACCGTCCAAACCTCTTCGCGGCATATGCACGTCTGCCGCGAGGACATGGACGTTCTCTTCGGACCGGGCTCGGAACTCACCTTCGACCGCCCGCTGTTTCAGGAAGGCAACTTCGCGGCCAAGGAAACGGTGACGATTATCGGACCACGGAGCCGCATCATCTCAAACCTCCGGATACTCGGGCCGATGCGCAAACAGTCGCAGGTCGAGCTGGCCTTCACAGATGCCATCATGCTGGGTTTCAACGATATTCCCGTCCGGCTCTCCGGCGACATTGCAGGCACGCCGGGAGCGGTCATCATCNNGCGCACCTGGGGGTGGTTCAGGGCGACCGCATGAAGCTGCGCATCGGCGGCCCGGCGGGCGTGACCTTTAACAACGTTCATGTTCGAATCCACTCGACGGGCAGACTCAATGTCCACATGGACACCGATGAAGCCAACGCGTGCGGTTTGCACCTGACCAAAGACATCGAAATTTTTAAGTAAACAACAAACAAGAGAGGAAGCGATGAAACAAGC
>PMKA01000499.1 GCA_003157575.1 Opitutia bacterium | reverse complement strand
ACGTAGGTGCCGAACATGCCCTTGATGCGGCCCTTCTGCTTCTGCTCGTTGATCACCTGCAGGACAAGGGCGCCAAAACTCGTGGTGAAGGCCGCGCTCAGGGGCGTGACAACGGGCAGAATCCAATGCGCCATCTTGAACAGCTGGAAGGCCGCCGCGACATAGATCATCGCAACCAGCAGGGCCGCGACCTTGAGAAACACGCTCCGCGCCCCGCCGGACACCGAAAGGACGGTCATCGCAAGGGTCAGCAGAAGGGTGATCCCAATCGCCGTCCATTGCGGAATGCGATGCAAATAGAGACCGGAGACGATTGTCCGCAGAAGGTTGCCGTGAAAGCCAACGCGGGGCACCGAATTGTCGTCCATCGGGGTGGGCGCAATGTCCTGCATCATGAAATCGACCGGGCCGACGAGCACCACCGCATCCTTCCAGCCCTCCTGGGAGAAATATTTTTCCGCCGTCTCGCGTTCCTCGGGTTTTTCCGATCGGAACATTCTGGCGTAGCTATAAATGACGGAAAAGCTCTCGTGCAGGTTGTACTTCGAGATCCATTTCGAGAACCAGTTGACGTCGACGAGCTGGCCATCGCGAAGCGGCACGCGGGACTGCACGCGGCCGTCCGGCCAGACAAAGTCCAGATGATCGCCATTCACCTTCATGCTGTCGGCCGGCATCCCCCAGTACAGCCGCGCGAGCTGGACCGCGGTATGGTAGAAAGTGATTGTGTTTGTCGGCGTCCAGATCGGAGCCGTGCGCATGGCGCCTTTGTAGGTGTCAAGCAACCCGAGATTCCGCGGCGACCAGGGCGGGCGGCCAGGCGTCCGCGAAAGCGCGGTGATCTCCGGCGGATCGATCTCCTCGACCTTGCGCCGGTCCGTCGCGATCAGGGGAAGTTCGCGGTGAACGATCCGGCCCTCGCCCGCGCGATATTCCGCCGCCGTGAAGGATGCGCCTAGAACCACAGGCGGGTCCTTAAAGAGGAATCGTCCGAACTCGATGTCGCCTTCGACCATCTTTTTCCGGTCGACCGACTCAGCCAGTCCGTTTGTGGAGAACACGAAGTCGAACCCGATTGCCCGGACATGGGCCGCGTTGATCAACACATCGGAAACCCGGGCGAAATAGCTGCGGCTCCAGGGCCAGTTGCCAATTTCGTCGATGCTGCGGGAATCGACGTCCACATAGACGATCTTTACCGGTGACGGAATCTCCCGGCGGTATTTGAAGCGCCAGTCGATCGTCTGGTCCTCCAGGAATTGGAGCCAGCCCTGACGGTCGGCCAGCACCCAGAGAAGGGGGATCGGCAGAAGCAGCAGGAACCGCCAGTCGAAGGAGAACTTGGGTTTCGCCACGGTCGCCGATGTTAGCCTTCAGGCCGCCCGGATGTGTCGCCGCCTCCGGGCGCCGGGGCGGTCAGCAGGCGTTCAACTCGTCCCACCGTCTCCCGGCGTCGTCTGTTGTTGCTGCTGGTTCTGACCCTGTCCCTGATCCGGGCTATTTCCATTTGCCTGGTTCATCAGCGCGGTGAAGGCGGTGACTCCAAGCGCCTGGACGGCCTGCTGGACATCCTGGGTGATCGCCTGTTTGGCCTCGTCGGATATGCCCGTGGCGTTCACCTGCACCTGCACCGCTCCGGTCTTCGGATCGACCGTCACCTGAATGTCCACCTGTTGGTTCGCCGGGACGGAAACAGGCGCGCCCGTCGCGCCCTGGAAGATAACCACGCCGCTGGCGGTGCTGAGGGTGAAAAATGCCTGGCCGTTTCCTGCCGGACGGTAAACCAGGCGGAAGGTCGTGCCACGGATGCCTGCAGCGCCCACCGGTGTTTGAACCTCGAAGGTCGACGCGCCGTTGAGTTTCTTCACGTTGCCGACGAGCTCGCCGTACGTCAGTTTCAGTTTCGTATGCGACGTCGTGGGCTCCTCCTTGAGCTCGGACAGTTTCACATCCTCGGCGAAGGGGTCCTGCGTGAATTCATCGACTGACACCCGCGAATCCTGCCCGATGCTGACGGTGGACCCGTTGGAGAACACAAGCACGACGCTGGATTCCTTGCCGGTGACGACGATGTCGCCTGGCGACAACAAATCGTTGTTTTGCAGGACGACGACGGCTCCCTGCGTCCGCGTCACGGTGACCTGACCGACGACGCGCGCCGCCTTGATCTGTGCCTGGATCACGCCGGGCCCGGAAGGGGCAGCCTGTTGCTCTCCGTTTGCGTTCGGAAGCAGAAAAATTGCAGCGAGACTGAGCACCACCATTGCGAAAAGCCGAGCTTTCATAAGAGGGATCAAATTGGCAGGTCGATCAGCGGGGACTGTTCTCCAAGCGTTTCTGCAAGGCTAGGGCCGCCGAATTCCAAGGGTCAAGTTTTAAGGAGGAGGCCAGCGCCGACCTGGCGCTGTCGGCATCCCAGCGGCTGAGGTGCCAGGCGTATGAGTACCAGAGGTCGGACCGGTTGGGGGCCAGGCTGAGGACCTGGATGAAATCGGCCCAGGCATCCCGCCATCGGCCCTGCAGGTCGAGGGCGCGCGCCCGTCGCTCCCAGAACTCCGGGACCACGGATGATCTCGCTATCGCCTGGGTGGAGGCGGCCTCGGCTTCCCTTCCCAATGTCGCCGCCTTCCCCGGTTCGAAGCGGCCTTCATCCAGACAGGACTCGGCTAGGTCCGACCACGCTTGCCCGTTGTTCGGATCAATCCGCACGGCCCGGGCGAGTTGCTCGCGCGCTTGCGCGATTGCCGGCGCCGCCTCGCCCTCCTGTGGCGGGTGCCGGACGAGATGCTCCAGCTGCTCCCTGGCTCCATACCGCAGGGCCTCGGCCCGGTAAACCGGAAGAACCCGCCACGGAATGGCGACCGCCAGCAGCACTGCCGCAACTGCAGCGGCGATCCATGGCACGCGTACATCCCGCTCGATGCGCGAGCGCTCAACGGCGGCGGACGGAGCCAGCGCAAGCGCGGCCGCAATCGCGGCGGCCTGGGCGAGTGCGGGGATCTTGAGATTGAAATCCACAAGCAACTGCAGCGCGAACGCAAGAAGTCCGACAGTCAGCCCTGCGCGGAGCGAAGAAGAAAGTTCGTCCGCGCCGGCTCCGACCTGAAACGGGCGTCTCCCGGCCGCGACGACGAAGACGGCCGCCATGCCGAACGAAAGCAGGAAT
This sequence comes from Opitutia bacterium, assembly GCA_003157575.1. Taxonomy (GTDB): domain Bacteria; phylum Verrucomicrobiota; class Verrucomicrobiia; order Opitutales; family Opitutaceae; genus Fen-1467. Next base: position 148 of record PMKA01000499.1, on the reverse strand, counting down.
CCCACGGCGCCGTAATCGCTCAGGGTGTTGAGATAGTCGTTGTGCGCCCAGCGCGGATCATCCCCGAAACGCTCGGGACGGTGGCGTTCGAAGAGCACGCCATAGGAGCCGGCGCCGGTTCCGAGCAACGGTTGGTGCTGCACCAGCT
>PMKA01000353.1 GCA_003157575.1 Opitutia bacterium | reverse complement strand
ACTCTGACAGTTTCCGGATTGCCGCAAGACGGCTGAATAAGAAACGACTTCAGTGTTCGAGACGATGCAGCCAGTATCCCGGCCGGCGCTTGAAGTGAGCGATCGCCAGCACAAGTACGCCCTGAGGCTCGTCCACGTAGATCAACGCATAGGGGAAAGGTCTACCGAAGTGGCGCCGAACTTCTCCCCGCAAACACGGATAAACCCTGGGGCGATCGGCACACGTCCTCGATGAGGTCGTGTATGGCGTGATAGTACCGCCGGCCCAGCTGCTCATCTTCCGCCGCATAGCGGGCCTGCGCCTCGTAGAATTCAGCTTCCGCTTCTGGATGGAGCGAATGTGGCTTCACAGACCGACGATCTTGCGCGCGCGAGCCATGACTTCGTCGCCGGGTATCGTCTTGACCTTTCCGCTGCGGATTTCGTCGAGGCGGCGTTCAGCTTCGTCCGCCCACAACTGGTCAATCTCCGGGTCTGAAGTTTCGTGCAGCTCGACGGTCAGGCGATCAAGAAGCTCGGCCAACTGCTTGGGTTGCAGCTGACGCGACTCCTCCACGATTTGTTCAACTGTCATCGGCATGGTTTGAATTGTAAGCGTTTCCCGCCCCGATTCAACGAGGATCTCGCCGCCGTGGACGCAGCGCCGCCGATGAGGGCAAAACCGGCGGAATCAGGTTGTACATTTCGCCCTAAAGATTTCGAGGTCGGAAGGCGGTTTCTGGCAACGCATCGCAGAGATCAGGCGACTGGCGAAGGCGGCTCGCCCGAAGGCCAGTCGCTGGGCCTGCCAGCGGCATGAAACGGGCGTGCGTTCCCCCGGGAGCAACGCGGCGCCGTGCGCAACGCCTGCCGGCCTCGAAAGCCGCCCTTGCGTCTTCGCCCCGAAACACGTCCGCCCGGCAATTTCCGCGGTTGATCACGCGGCAGATCGCTCCGGGATACTCCAATCGCAGCCTGCGGGGCGTGTCGGAAAAAGCGCCCGCGTCAAGTGGCAGATGTACGACCTGACCCCGGCGAATTTCCCCCTTCGGTTTGGACACAATGGCCACTTGGGCGCGAACGGCGGCATCTACTTCGTCGGCGAGTGGCGCGCCGGTGAAGCTTGTCAAAAGTCCAGACGTGACGTTTTCGGTTCGCTCCCAGGACTGGAACCACCCGCCAACATTCCCTTTACCTCGCGACCGCCGGACCATCGGCCAAAAAACAAAACGCATAAGACGCACTAGTCCGCGCCAGGGCACGCCCTGCCGTGCCGTAGCCTTCGCGACCTCCGCAGTCTTTGGCGAAGGAGGTGGCGAAGGCCGGTTCAACAAGGGTTGTGTGCCGGCGAACCCCGTCGAGACCCCAGCGGAGTCGAGCTATCGCGCGCACGACCTTCTGGGTTGGGCCGATTCATATTGATAGTCGCTCACGGCGCTCAGCGATAGCTGCCTTCAACAATGCTCTTACCGCCCGGCTTTCCGCAAAGTCCAGCGAACGAATTTTCACGTGCCGCAACTTTTTGCCGGTGCCTTCGAGTAGCCCATCGGCATCCGGCAGAATCGCGCCGTAATAGAATCCAAGATTAACGTGCGCCTTCTGAACACCGATGTAAGCGTAATGCTCCGTCATCTTCTTCGGTCCGAAGCCGTAACTCGCGATCCTGTGCTTTTGCCAGACGATCTCGCACGGGTCCTTGTGCATCGACACGACCAACGCGCGAAGCCGGAGACAAATCGGTCGCATGGTGTCGCCTGCCATCGCCACTATTTCCTCAAAACTCCCATGCGTTACGATGTCTTTCATATTCTCGCCAAACGCTACGATGAGGCTCGCTCGACGGTTGGCGCGACCGGTGCGTCAGCAGCGGGCACTGCAACCGATGTCTTAACGTTGGTGTTCATCCATTGCCGAACGCTACAGGCGAGGCAGGAACGTCGGCGGGCGTGCCTCGTGCCTGCCTTTCGCACGAGGCGTGCGCGCCGGCCGAATTGGCAGCGATGGCTGGTTCGGCAAATTCTCGTCTCTATATGACATCGGTCAACCAGAATGAGGCCAGCGGCACCGCCATCGTAAACGCTAGACAAATGAACCACTCGATCTTTCTTCCGGATTTCCACCATCCGGTCGCGTACAACGCCGCGAATACAAGGTAACCGCAGAAACACAGGCGGTGAAAATGTGCGTACCAATCTATTGTGGCATAAACCCCAGGTCTCGGGATGAGCGACAAACCAAGGGCAGCCACGAAATAAAAGGGCGGCCATTTGAATCTCTGTGTGAACTTGGTCTTCCTTTTCAGGAATAGCACCGCAGGGAAATAGAGCACCGAGAATAGCAGTATTCCTATTGGGAGCATCGTCCTCTTTGTGCCGAACGCTGTTCAGGCTTGGTGTGGTTAACGAACGAAATTGGTTGCGACAAGGGCGCCAAAGAGTTGCGGATTTGCAGGCGCAAGAAATCTCTCGTAAGATCTCGAATTTCGACGGGGCGGGATAGGCTGCTTGGCGTTAACGAGCAAATTCTGCCGTCATCCATCGTCAAGACCTTCTCTCCGTGGCGAGTTTGACGCCTAATCCGATGAACACGACACCGCTCACTCGATGCATCCACCGCAGGATTCCCGGTTGCCTCCGCAGCCGTGACGACAGAGCGCCAGCCGAAAGGGCTACGGGGGCCTTCAGGAAAAACGTCAGAACCGCGAAGACAACTCCCAAAGCGAGCACGGCGATGGTCGGGTGCGCTGCATGGGGGCGGACGAATTGTGGCAAGAACGCAAAGTAGAAGAGGGCCACTTTGGGGTTCGATATATTTGAGAACGCACCGTCGGCAAACAGGCGCAGCCGGGATCGTCGTTTCCGTCCAAGCAGTTCGATGGTGGAGTCCTTGCTGCGCAGCAATCCAACTCCCAGCCAGATCAGGTATGCAGCGCCAACCAGCTTGACCGCGAGAAACAGCCAGTCAGATGCACTGAGAAGGGCTCCGAGTCCAAGTCCTGCAAGCACCGTATGCCCGAGCAATCCGGTGCTGACGCCGAGGGCGGTTGCCACTCCCGCAGCAGTGCCTTGCGAGATCGACCGGGACATGACGAGGATCATGTCTTGTCCGGGAGTTGCGATAAGCACCACGGAAGTGGCGACGAAGAGCATCCACGAGATGTCATGCATGAACGGACTTCAGTTTTAGTTCCTCACTCGCAAATAACGAAAACGTTTGCGACGATGTTTGCCGAGGCTCGGTGGCTCTATCCTACTCGCTTCGCGCTACTCGATTCTCGCTACTTTGGTTCCGGCTTGGCCGGGTTGGGTTCGGGCGAAGGCGAATCCGGGCGCCCAGCCCTGGTTCAGGCTCGAAAACGCGCCTTGTTTTTGCCCGCCGGCTCCCGCCGGCCCCTAACGGTTGATGCTGAGCAGAAACTCGGCGTTGGATTTCGTCTTCTTGAGCCGGTTGATCAACATCTCCATCGCCTCGACCGGCGGGATGCCCTGCATCGCTCGCCGGAGCGAGTAAATGCGCAGCAGCTCGTCGGGATGGTAGATCAACTCCTCCTTGCGCGTGCCGCTGCGCTCCATGTTGAGCGAGGGGAAGATGCGCTTGTTGACGAGATCGCGGTCGAGGTGGAGCTCCATGTTGCCCGTGCCCT
>PMKA01000462.1 GCA_003157575.1 Opitutia bacterium | reverse complement strand
CAGCCCTGCCCTCACTTCTTTTTTTGACCACCAGCCAAGGACTCTGCATTTCGGAACCCCATGAAGATATTGCGACTCCTTGCGATACTGCTGTGCGTCGCCTGCCTCTTTGCCCAAGAGCCGACGCATTCAGGCTACGACGCGATCCGGAAGCACGAGGAACTGAGGAATCAGGAGCTGACTAGGGCTGGATTCAATCTCGGCTACGGATTTGGTTTTGGGAAACATGGGAAGGAGAAGATCCACCGCCTCACATTCGTCATTCCGATCGAGGCTGGAGAACAGCAGCTACATTTCTGGGTGGAGACCACCGTCGGTGAGGTGTCCTTTCGCATTCGGGGCCCCGATGAANNAACTGGGCTGGACACAACGGCGAGACGGAGGTCACCCGGCGGCTGCATCCTGGGAAGCACATCTTGGAAGTCGATGCCACCGGTGCAGACGAGGGGATGGCTCTATTCAGTGCGAAGGGACATATCGTCGTCCTGGCCAATCTCGATCCGAAGCTTTTCCAGGAGTTTCCCTCCTCGCCTGCGAACGGCTATCACTGGCCGTATCTTCTTTTCGTACCCCTACAGGTAAGGGTTCCATGCCTTCTCGTGGTGCCGAACAACACAGGCTTTGCGACCGCGGACCTGGACCTGTTGCGCGCTTCCGCCTCAAACGAAATCATGAACGAGTCAGAACTGGCGTCGCGTCTAGGGTGCGCGCTCTTGGTACCGATGTTCCCGCGACCTCCGACGAAGGACAGCGACCTGTACCTGCACGAATTGAATAGAGACAGCCTGATGACGACCGTGGAAGAGTGGAAGCGGGTCGATCTCCAGCTGTTGCAGATGATTCAAGACGCCCAAGCCCATTTGGAGAGCAAAGGAATCAGGGTCGACCACCGAGTCCTGCTTTCGGGCTTTTCGGCCTCGGGAAACTTCGTGAACCGATTCGCCATGCTGCATCCCGATTGCGTGCTTGCGGTCGCGGGCGGGGGAATCGCATGGCCGATCGCGCCGACAACCGAAGTTGAAAAGGAGCGTTTGCCATATCCGGTTGGAATCGCCGATGTCGATGTTTTCACTGGGAACCCCGCCAGCTTTGCTGCGTTACGCTCGGTGGCTTGGTTTCTCTACCGGGGTTCCGAGGACCACAATGATCCCGTCGATTACCGGGATTGCTATTCAGAATCTGAGGCTGAACTCATCAGGCGGCGCTTCGGCTCGACGCCAGCTGCACGGTGGCCCGAAGCCCAGAGGCTTTACGCCGACGCCCATCTGCACGCACGCCTTGCGCTCTATCCAGGCGTCGGGCATGGCCCAACCGCGGCGATTCGCGAAGATATTGCCCGATTCTTCGAGGAGCGATTGCGCGAAGCCTACGGTCCTGCAGAATCGGGAAAAAGATAGTGTGGATAGCCCTGCCTCACCAGCCGGTGGTCGACCCGGCTAAAGCTTGGCGGCACCCGCCGCAGCCGTCCCGCACACAAGATCGGTTTGGCGATCATCGTTCGATTTTTGGCCCATCAGAGCCTGCCCCTTCGCCATCAGCCGGCCGGTGACAAAGGGACATCACGTACGGACGCGCCGGGCAAACAAGCAGAGACCGAACAGACGCATCGGAATGGTCCGATTGGGCAAAAAATGGGCAATATGCCCCGCGCGCCGAATGCCGGCTCAATTCGAATCCCAATGGTCCTTATTTGACGACGATTTTGGGTCACACTGATGCTGAACTCGCAGACCGTTCATTGTTCGTCTGTCGCTGATATTTCCTAACCGCAGCAAGCAGGAGCAGCGCTCCGCAGAACCACGTGCTGGGCGCACCACCACCTCCACCACCTCCTCCGCCGCCACCGCTTGACGGCTGCGTCACCGATTCTACGGTCAGCGTTGCCGTGCTGCTGGTGGCGTTGCCCATCATGTTGGAGACGACAACGGTGTAACTTCCGGCGTTCGCCGATTGAACACCAGAGAAACTGTACGTGCTGCTCGTGGCGCCTGGAATCGCTGTGCCGCTGAATCTCCACTGGTAGGTCACGGCCGGCCGCCCCGAGGCAGTAACAGAGAACTGGACGCTGCCTCCCTCAGTTACCGTCTGGCTTTGCGGCTGGGTCTGGATGACCGGCGCCATCGCCAACAGTCCGCTGCGCACGGTGTCGTTGTCGGTGTCGGCCACGTAAATATTGCTGCTGCTGTCCACTGCGATTCCAGCCGGGTGGAAGAACCGGACTTCCGATCCCAGCCCGTCGGCGCTTCCGCTCGTCTCCGCCAACCCAGCCAGCGTGGTAACCAAACCAGTCGAAGGCACCACTTTGCGGATCGTGAAATTGTCGGTGTCGGCCACGTAGACATTGCCGGCNNCGGATCGTGAAGTTGTCCGTATCGGCGACATAAAGGTTGCCCGATGAATCCACGCTCAGGTCTGACAGCGAGTCGAAGCGGGCGGAGGTTCCCGTGCCATCGGCACCGCCGGAACTGCCGGCGGAACCCGCGAGAGTGCTGACCTGGCCCGACGGTGACACGGCGCGGATCGTGTGGTTCTCGGTGTCCGCCACATAAAGATTGCCCCCGGAATCGACAGCCACCCCCGACGGGTTGTTGAAGCGCG
>PMKA01000071.1:5650-5882 GCA_003157575.1 Opitutia bacterium | reverse complement strand
GATCCGGACAACATGGGCGGGATTGCCCATGCCACGCAGGACCACCGTCAACCGGCAGGGACGCCCGGCGGACGGCGCCCTGCAAATTCTTTTCGTGTCTTTTCCCGGGTTTCATGGTTAATCCTCCGGTCCGGATATCATGCCTATGCCCCTCAAAGTACTGATTCTTGGCGCCAACGGCTTCATCGGGAGCTCGCTCACCCACACGATCCTCAAGCAGAAAGACTGGGAG
>PMKA01000071.1:0-5645 GCA_003157575.1 Opitutia bacterium | reverse complement strand
GCCGTGCTGCCGCTCGTCGCGATCGCGAACCCCGCGCAGTACGTCAAGGACCCCCTCCGGGTGTTCGAACTCGATTTCGAGGCGAACCTCGAGACCGTCCGCAAATGCGTGAAATACAAGAAGCGCATCATCTTCCCGTCGACCTCCGAGGTCTACGGAATGTGCCCCGACGCGGAGCTCGACGAGGAGACGAGTTCGCTGGTCTACGGCCCGATCGACAAGCAGCGCTGGATCTACGCGAGCTCCAAACAGCTCCTTGACCGGGTCATCTATGCGTACGGCGTGCGCGATGGCGTCGACTACACGCTTTTCCGGCCGTTCAACTGGATCGGTCCCAAGCTCGACAACGTCTTCGAGCCCAAGGAGGGCAGCTCGCGGCTGTTCACCCAGTTCATTTCGAACGTCATCTTCAGGAAGCCGATCCAGCTCGTTGATGGCGGCAAACAGTGCCGGTCCTTCACGTTCATCGACGACGGGGTGGACGCTTTGCTGCGCATCATCGAGAACAAGGACGGTTGCGCCTCGCGCCGCATCTTCAACATCGGGAATCCGAAGAACAATGTCAGCGTCGCCCAGCTGGCGGAGCTGATCATCGCCGCGTTCAAGCGCTACCCGGAGTATCGCGAGCACGCGGAGAAGGCGCAGACCGTGGTCGTCCCCTCGGGCCAGTATTTCGGCAAATACTACCAGGACATCCAGAACCGTGTGCCCGCCATCGGGAACGCAGCGAAATTCCTCGGCTGGCAGCCGAAGGTCGACCTTGAGACGGCCATCCGTCTCACCCTCGACTACCACCTCGCCCACAAGGACTATCAGCTCGAGTGAGGCGCGCCTCTGTAGGAACTGGAATGACTGCCCTCGTAGGAGCCTGCTCGCCGGCGAAAATGATCTGCCCTTGCAGGAGCCTGCTCGCAGGCGAAGATGGTCGGAACTCGGGCACAATGTCGCGTCTCCGTGGCCGGTTGATCATCGCCTGAAGACAGCTTTCTTCATCCCAAATTCATGCCCGTCCGCCTCGCCCTGAAAATCGACGTCGACACCGATCGCGGAACCCGCATCGGCGTCCCCAACATGGCGGCCGACTGCCGCGAGTCCGGCGTCCCGGCGTGTTTTCTATTTTCGCTCGGCCCCGATCAGACCGGCCGGGCGATCACGCGCATCTTCCGCCCGGGTTTTTTCAAAAAGGTCAGCCGCACGAGCGTGGTGTCGATGTACGGCGTCCGGACCCTCCTCAACGGCACCCTTCTGCCAGCCCCGCACATCGGCCGGCGAAACGCCGCGACGCTGCGAGCGGTGCGCGATGCCGGCTTCGAGGTCGGCATCCACTGCAACAACCACTACCGCTGGCAGGACCATGTCCACCGCATGAGCCTCGACGAGGTGCGCGCCGAGTTCGCCGCGGCCCGCGCCGAATTTCGCCGCATCTTCGGCTGCGAGACGCAGACGGCCGGCGCCCCGGGATGGCAGAGCAACGAGCGCAGCCGCGCAGTCTACGACGAGGCCGGCCTCCTGTATGCGAGCGACACGCGCAACGGCGGCCCGTTCTTCCCCCGCATCGACGGCCGCGTGTTCGACACGATCGAGATCCCCAGCACGCTGCCCACCCTTGACGAGCTGCTGGGCCGGCCGGAATACCCCGGCGACCGTATCGTGCCGCATTACCTTTCGCTGCTCAGGGAGGACAGGGCGAACGTCCTCACCGTCCACGCCGAGATCGAGGGCATGGGCAGGCGCGACCTGTTCCGCGAGCTGCTGCGGGCCTGCGCCGGCCGCGGCGTGCAGTTCATCCGGCTCGACGACCTCGCCCGCGATTTGCTCGCGGACCGCGCGGCCGTCCCCGTGCTTGACCAGGTGCTGGCGCCGATAGACGGGCGCTCGGGCCTCGTGGCTACGCAGGCCGTGTAGAGCGGCTTCATGAAAACGTAGCCGCGAGCGTGAGCGAGTGGGCGATCCAATAGCGTGGCTGCGAGCGTGAGCGAGTGGATGAGCCCTCCGTTCGCGAGCGGGTGATCCAAAAGCGTAGCCGCGAGCGTGAGCGAGTGGATGAAAACGACCTAGGAGACCGTCAGAGCCGGTTCAGCGGTGGAACAGGTGCTGAAGCCCTTTTCCGTCGCCCACTGGATCAGGTCGACGGTCCGGTGCAGGCCGAGCTTGGTCATGATGTGCTGCCGGTGCGATTTGACGGTCGCGGGGCAGGAGCCGTTCCGTTCGCCTATCTGCTCGTCGGTCAGACCATGGGAAAGCAGGGGGAGCAGCGCCAGCTCGCGGCAGGAGAGGATCTTGAAGAACGCCGCCGGATCGGTGCGGGTTGCGCGCATGGCCTCGCGGATGTCATCGGGGAAGTACCGCCGGCCGGCAAGGACCTCGCGGACGGCGAAGCGCAGCGTTTCCCGGACGCTGCCTCTCTTCCAGACCATGCCGGAGATGCTGGCGCAGCCCGCGCGGAACAGCGTCAGGGCGTCCGACCGTGGTGTGAGCAGGAGAACCCGAGGAGGCCGGGGGAGGTTTGCGAGCGCAAGCGCAAGGTCGAAGCCGTCGGCGTCGGGCAGCGTCAGGTCCAGCAGCACGAGATTGGGCTGGTGGGCGCGGCACAGCGCGATTCCGGCCCGGGCGGAGGTCGCGGTTCCGAGGTGGCGCACCTCCTTCCAGGACTGCACCATCTGCCGGACGCTGCGGCCCCACTGGATGTCGCCATCCACATGGAGGAGCGACTTCCGGGAGCAGTTCATAACTTGGGGTACGGTAAATTTCATAAAAGGAAAACAACGAAACAAAGAACAAAATAAAATGCAAGTTTAAGAATTACTCTTTCCGGCCGCCCCGCCGTCCTCCCCGGCAGTGCGGTCCGGGCCACACGGCGCCCGATGATCGAAGCCTGCAAAGAGGTCATCGCCGCGGGGAAATTCTGGTGGTTTGCGGACAAGGCATTTGCCGCCCGGCGACCGGCTTTACAGGAGGCAACGGAGGGAACGGAGAGCGATCCGGCGATCGCACGGATGGGAAACCGTGCAGGAAAAAGGGGGCTTGAAGGGATGGTGCTTCACGGCTCGCCCTCCAAAAGTCCATCCCCATCTGGAGGGCGGTGCGCCGTCACCGCCGATATCCGAATCCAAATCGGAGCTGTGTAACGGCACGCGGATAGATGCAGGACGGGAACCATCGGCAGGGCACGCCTGTCCCCGCGCCTTCGCTTCTCGCTGGAGACATCCGCGAATCGGACAAACTCCGGGTTCGCATAGAGCACACGCGAGACTTCTTGTTGCACTATAACGCCGCCGGGTGACGCGTAGCGGCAGGCGCCCCTGACGACACCGGTGCGGACGATTAGGTGGGCATCTCAAGTCACGAGGATTTGAGCGGCTGGTTGCCAACCCGATGCAAGCTTACAGGAGGGAACAAAGGAAACGGGGGAGGCGAGCCAAAAAGAAGGGGTCCCTCGCGGTTTGCCCCGCAGGCATTTGCCTCACCGAGTGAAAGCCATTGCGTGTACCGGAAGATTCGGCTTTGTTTCCTTGGTGCGATATTCGGCTCGATCCGGACTGAGGATACTCTGTCTCGCAGCCCTCCTGGCTGTGGCGCCGGTGCTGGCGCAGTTGCCGACTCTGGTCGGAGTCACTCGGCAGCAGATTTACGCGCTCTACGGGGAACCGACCAATCGGTTGGCCAATGGCGCGAAAGAAGTACTGAACTACAAGCGTGGGCGCGTGGTTTTGGAGAACGGACTGGTGGTGGAGATCACGTTGCCGTTGCCACCCCAGCTATTGCCGAAACCGGCGCCGCCGCCATCTGTAGCTGCTCCCAGGTCAAGAGGACCGTCGTACTCCGCTCCGCCTTCAGGCGCCGTCCGTCAGGTGCAGGCGGCAAATCCGATCTTCCGTCCAGTGCCACAGACTGGGCCGGGAGCCATCCACAGTGCGTTTGAGGGCATCTTGGTTTTACGCGCTGTTCTTGTGTTGGTGTGCATTGCCGGCGTCGCTGTTGCCGCGCGCTTGATGTCCCGCCGACCATCGCTGAGTGATCAGCTTCTGGAGAAACGGCCGAAAATACCGCCTGTGACTTCGCCTCCGGTTGTGCAAGCTCCCCCATTTCCAGCCTTACCGCACGATTCGCCGGCGCGCCTGACGGCTGAATTGCTGAATCAACTGGAGTGGCGGCGTTTTGAGATGCTTGTCACCTCCTACTTCAACAACACCGGAACTCGGGCGAAGCGGAGCAGGGTCGGCGCGGACGGCGGCGTGGACATCTACCTTTATCGGGATGGGGAAGGACACCCATTTTCCTGCATTCAATGCAAGGCGTGGCACGTCTACAAGGTCGGCGTGAAACCCGTGCGCGAGCTTTTCGGGGTGATGGCGGCGGATGAAATCAAAGAAGGTTATTTCGCGACCACAGGTGAATTCACGCCAGAAGCGATACGGTTCGTCGCGGGCAAGGCGCTGCGGCTCATGACGGGTGAGACAATCGTCGAGATGGTCAACGCATTGCCGGCTGACCGTTGTCAGGCGCTTTTGAGGGAGATCACGGAAGGCGACTACACGACCCCGACGTGTCCGCCCTGTGACGTCAAGATGGTGCGCCGCTCAGGGGAAAACGGGGAATTCTGGGGTTGCCCCAACTTCAAGAACCGTCCCAGCTGCCGTCAGACATTCAAGATACGCGAAGAGGAAAAGGCCTGACGCGCGAAAACTATGAACAATCCTGCGGATGCACTCACCTACGCCGCTGCAACGGGCGCCTTGATTGTGTTCGCCATGATGACTATGCGAGCAATTTCCCGCGGTTCACGCGAATAGCAGTGATCGCGCTACTTGACCGGGTTTCGCGAGTCTGCAGAGCTTGTCTTTTTGCAGAAGATTATGTTACCACAGAGTNNTGGAAATCGGCGCTTCTGAAAATGGTGCCGTCTGCCAGGACCAATTCGAACCTCACCCCGCCTATGGACTCTCGAGCCAGCTACCGAACAATCCTCGCACTTGTTCTTTCCATCTCTTTCGCCTGCTTTTTACATGCCGCGCCGCTTCCTGATGCCGCACGAGCACGGGATGCCCAGTCCGTTTCTATATTGAATGGATCGCAGCTCGCTTCCGGNNCGGGTTTGACATGGGAGTCGATAGCTCCGGAGGCAGAACAGACTGGCTGAGAAATGACGGCGATTGTTTGCGGATGACCTATCCTGCGGACCAGTCGTGGGGAGCGGTCTTCATAACTGTCGGCAAGCCTACACAGCCGCCTCGCCCTTCAAAGGATTTTTCCTAGTTCACAGCCGTTTCGGTAGAAATGAAGGGACCCACCGGCGGCGAAACATTGGAGGTCGGCCTAAAGACGAACCAGCAGGCAGACGATGGATCCGAGACGAAACTGCCCATAACGTTGACTCCTGAATGGCAGACTTACGTTTTCCCGCTCAGCAGGTTCAATGGAGCTCAGACAACGCAGCTCTACGTGGTGGCAGAATTCGTCTTCTCGGGCAGTAAAGCGCAGACCGCACTGGTGAGAAAAGTGCAGTATGGAAGGACCAGCGAGGTCAGTCGATCAACCGACGCCAGTGGTCTTTCGTCCGTTGACGTGTCTCACGAGGTCGGCAGATTGGAACCTAAGGTCACCATAATCTATCCCGGTCATCTAACGGGGTTTCACCCCGGCCC
>PMKA01000470.1 GCA_003157575.1 Opitutia bacterium | reverse complement strand
GACATCGGCAAAAACATCGTCGGCGTGGTGCTCGCCTGCAACAATTACGAGGTCACCGACCTCGGCGTCATGACCCCATGCGACAAGATTCTGGCCGCCGCCCGCGAGCGACAGGCGGACCTGATCGGCCTCTCGGGCCTGATCACGCCCTCCCTTGATGAAATGGTGCATGTCGCCCGCGAGATGACGCGTTCGGGCTTCACGGTTCCGCTGCTCATCGGCGGCGCGACGACCAGCGCGGCTCACACAGCGGTCAAGATCGCGCCGGAATACGCCGCCGGTGTCGTGCATGTGCTCGACGCCTCCCGCGTCGTCAACGTCGCCAGTTCACTGCTCAACCCTGAAAACAAGCCGGCGTTTCTCGCCGACATCGCGGCCCGGCAGGAGCGCCAGCGCAAGGAGTACGCGGCGCAACGGTCGCGCCGTCCGCTGCTTTCAATCGACGAGGCCCGGCGCCGCCGCACCCCGGTCGATTGGAGCTCTGTTGACATTCCCACGCCCGAATTCCTCGGGACCCGGGTCTTCTCCTCTGTGCCGCTCGATGAAATCGTGCCCTACATCGACTGGGGACCGTTCTTCAGCGCATGGGAACTGCACGGCCGTTATCCCGATCTGCTCTCGGATCCCGCAGTTGGTCCCACGGCCGTCAGACTCTTCGAGGATGCCCGGAAACTCCTCGACCGGATCGTCGCCGAAAAACGCTACGTCGCAAAGGCCGTCATAGGATTCTGGCCCGCCAACGCCGTGGGCGACGACATTGAGGTTTACGCCGACCCATCGAGGAGCCGGCTCCTGACCACGTTCCATTCCCTGCGCCAGCAAATCGAAAAACCGGCCGCTCAATTCAACCATGCGCTCGCTGATTTCATCGCGCCGAAGGACTCCGGCCGGCTTGATTACATCGGCGGATTTGCCGTGACCTCGGGCCATGGCGTCGAGCCTTTCGCCGCGGAATTCCGCGCCGCGCACGACGACTATTCCGCGATCATGGCCCAGGCGCTCGGCGACCGTCTCGCGGAGGCGCTCGCCGAGTTGATGCACAAGCGCGCCCGCGATTTCTGCGGCTACGGCCGTGCGGAAAATCTGACGATGGAGCAGACGATCCACGAGAAATACCGAGGCATCCGCCCGGCGCCGGGTTATCCCGCCTGCCCGGATCATGTCGAAAAACGCCAGCTCTTTGATCTGCTCGGCGCCGAGGCCGCCACCGGGATCACCCTCACTGAGAGTTTCGCCATGGCCCCGGCCAGCAGCGTGAGCGGACTCTATTTCAACAATCCCGAGGCGAAATATTTCGCCGTCGGCAAGCTGGGAAAAGACCAGATCGAAGACTACGCCACCCGTAAGGCGATCGCAGTCTCCGAGGCGGAGAAATGGCTCGCCCCGTATCTGGATTACGAGCGCTAAGCGCCTGCATCGTGGCTGCGAGCGTGAGCGAGTGGCCTCCGCAATCGACCCTCCGCTCGCCTAAGCGCCTGCATCGTGGCTGCGAGCGTGAGCGAGTGGCTTCCGCAATCGACCCTCCGCTCGCTCACGCTCGCAGCTACTTGCCCGACCGGGGCACCCAAAATCACGGGCGGGATGCCGTTGCCCCTGTCCCAGACTTGCCCGCGGCGCCATTGCCCTGTTTCGTGGGGGCACCATGCTCCTGATCCGCTTTGCTTTCCCCACCAAATGGCTGCCGGTTCTGATCGGTCTTGGCGTCGGCGCCGCCCAGTTCGCGCGCGCGGAGAGCGACCTCAAGTCCCCGGTCGTCGCCGGAGACCACACCGCGTTCAAGCTGCAGCGACCGGAAATCTACCATCCCGGCTGGGTCGATCTGAACAAGGACGGCGTCAAGGACGTCTACGAGGACCCGTCGCAGCCGGTCGACGCCCGGGTTGAGGATCTGCTCCGGCGGATGAGCCGTGCGGAACGGATCGGCCAGTTGCAGCAACAGCTCATGTCCGACAAGACAGCCGGGGCCGATGCGGTGCTGGTCGCCACGGGCGCCCTCGGATCTTTTCTGGGCGTGGCGCCGGACTCCAGACCCCGCGACCGGCTTCAGCGTGCGGCGGTCGAGGACTCCCGCCTTGGCATCCCGCTGATCTTCGGCTTCGACACGATCCACGGCTTCCGAACGGTCTTCCCAATTCCCCTCGGATTGTCCTGCGCGTGGGATCCACAGCTCGTCGAGCGCATCGAGACCGTTGCCGCCGCAGAGTCGGCCGCCGTCGGCATCGACTGGGTGTTCGCCCCGATGGTGGACATCGCCCGCGATCCTCGCTGGGGGCGCATCGCAGAAGGCTCGGGTGAGGATCCCTGGCTGGGCGGGCTCATCGCCGCCGCAGCCGTCCGCGGTTTCCAGGGGCCGGACATCGGGCAGCCCGGCCGCGTGGCCGCCTGCCTGAAACATTACGTCGGATACGGCGCCGCCGAGGGCGGCCGCGACTACAACACCACCGAGATCGGGCTGCCGACCCTGCGCAACGTCTACCTGCCCCCGTTCAAGGCCGGCGTCGATGCCGGCGCCGCCACCCTGATGAGCGCATTCAACTGCCTCGACGGCGTTCCGGCCTCGGGCAACCATTTCACACTCACCGAGGTCCTGCGCGACCAATGGGGCTTCAAGGGCTTCGTCGTCAGCGACTGGGATTCGGTCGTGGAGCTGACACATCATGGTTTTACGGCCAACCGCGCCCGCGCCGCCGCGACCGCCCTCTCCGCCGGCGTGGACATGGAGATGGTCAGCGACTGCTACCGCACGGAGCTTCCGGCGTTGCTCGATGGCGGCGGGATCTCCCCCGCGACCCTCGACACCGCCGTGCGCCGCATCCTCCGCATCAAGATTCTGAAGGGGCTGTTCGACCACCCTTACACAGCCCCGGTGAAACTGGACGCCGAAGCCGCGGTCGCGCTCGCACGCGAAGCCGTCGCCCGGAGCTGCGTTCTGCTCAAAAACGCGGGCGACACGCTTCCGCTTCGGGCCCGCGGCACGATCGCGCTGATCGGCCCGCTGGCGGACGACCAGCCGGAGCTTCTCGGCTGCTGGTCGGCCTTGGGCCGCGCCCAGGACGTCGTCACCCTGCGGAAAGGGCTCTCCGCCGCCCTGCCCTCAACGACGTTCCGGATCGCGAAAGGCTGCGCGCTCACCGGCGCCGACGACCGCGGGCTGTACGAGGCGGTCGCGGCGGCCCTGAAGTCCGACCTCGTGATCCTCGCGCTCGGGGAGCCGGCCCTCCACTCCGGAGAGAACAACTTCCGCTCCGACCTCGGCCTTCCCGGCAGGCAACAGCAGCTGTTCGACCGGATTGTCGCCACCGGCAAACCGGTCATCACCGTCCTCTTCACCGGCAGGCCGCTGGCCATACCGACCGTGCTCGAGAAATCCTCGGCCGTGCTCCTCGCCTGGCACCCGGGGGTGCAGGCCGGACCGGGCGTGGCGGA
The DNA here is from genome assembly GCA_003157575.1 of Opitutia bacterium. GTDB lineage: Bacteria > Verrucomicrobiota > Verrucomicrobiia > Opitutales > Opitutaceae > Fen-1467. Next base: position 2,579 of record PMKA01000470.1, on the reverse strand, counting down.
CGTCCTCACCGGCCGCGTCGCGCCGTCCGGCCGCCTCACGACGAGCTGGCCCCGCAGCGTCGGCCAGGTGCCGGTTTACTACAATCACCTCCCCACCGGCCGCCCGCTCGACGACTACAAGGAGGGCTCGCGGGATTCCCTGCTGCCCTTCGGTTCCGGCCTCACGTATACACGATTCAATTACGGACCGACAAGGCTGTCCGGTGCGGCCCTCAAGGACGGCGCGATCACGGCGACCGTCTCGCTTGCCAACGCGGGCGCCAGGGCCGGCACCGAGGTCGTGCAGCTCTACCTGCGCGCATCCGCCTGTGAGGCGGGCGCCCGCCCGCTGCGCGAACTCAAGGGCTTCCAACGCGTGACACTCCAGCCCGGCGAGTCGAAGGAAGTCTCGTTCAGCCTGGCAGCCCGCGATCTCGGCTGCTGGGCCGCAGACGGCTCGTGGACCGTCGAGCCCGGCAAATATTCCCTGGTGATCGCCCCTGACTCCGCCGCCGGAAAGATGGTCGAGTTCACGCTGGAACCGTAGCGAAGCCGCTTGTAGCTGCGAGCGTGAGCGAGTGGTTCCGGGTGGCTGCGAGCGTGAGCGAGTGGCTCCGCGTGGCAGCGAGCGTGGGCGAGTGGCTCCGGGTGGCTGCGAGCGTGAGCGAGTGGCTCCGGGTGGCTGCGAGCGTGGGCGAGTGGTTCCGCGTGGCTGCGAGCGTGAGCGAGTGGCACCGGGTGGCTGCAAGCGTGAGCGAGTGGCTCCGGGTGGCTGCGAGCGTGAGCGAGTGGCTCCGCGACGGTCCACTCAGCAAAGCCGGTTTCCCGCAATTGTGGTTGACCTCGCTGAGGCCCGCCTCCCAACAGCGCCATGCCCCCCTGGGGCCGCGACGCCCTCGTCGCGTTCTTGAGGTGGCGAACGCGGTCTTGCGCCGCGGCAGAGCGCTGCTGGAGCAGTTGGCGACCCACCAGGAGCGACCATCCGTCCCATCTGTCCTATCCGCCCCACCGGTCCCATGATCCCCCTCCGCCGCTTCCGCAAACTGTTCCCTTGACATCCTAGGGAAGAGCAGGAATATCCTGCCCTAGATACACTAGGGAAAGGAAAAACCATGGCGAAGATCGAACTGCTTCAGGGAACCCTGGACCTGCTCATCCTGAAAGTGCTCGGCGGCGGCCCCCAGCACGGCTTCGGGATTGCCCAGCGGATCCACCTGCTTTCACAGGCCGTCCTGACCGTCGAGGAGGGCTCGCTCTACCCGGCCCTCTACCGGCTTGAGGAGAAGGGATGGATCGAGGCCGAATGGGGGCAGTCGGACAACAACCGGCGCGCGAAATTCTACTCCCTGACAAAGTCCGGCCGGAAGCAGCTCGCGGCCGAACAGGAGGCGTGGGATAGCGTGGCCGCCGCCATCGCCCACGTGCTGCAGGGAGCGTGATCTCGCAGCGGCTGCGCGGAAGTACCGTTTCCCTCTCCTCGCGTGCCCGGCCCGGGTCGCATCCGTCTCATGAGTCCCCTCCGTCCCCTTCTCCACCGTCTGCGCTCGCTGTTCCGGCGCCCGGCCGTCGAGGCCGAAATGGCCGAGGAGATGCAGGCGCACCTCGAAATGCAGGAGGCCGCCAACCGCGCCGCGGGCATGTCGCCGGACGAGGCCCGCTTCGCCGCAAGGCGGCAGTTCGGCGGCCTGGACCAGATCAAGGAACAGGCCCGGGACCAGCGCAGCTGGGTCTGGCTGGAACAGCTGGGCAAGGACTTCCTGCTGGCCGCACGCACCCTGCGGAAAAACCGCGGATTCTCGGTGGTGGCCGTCGCGACGCTTGCCATCGGCATCGGCGCCACCGCAACGTTCTTCAGCGTGATCAACGGCATGCTGCGCGATCCGCTGCCGTATCCGGATCCCGGCCGGCTGGCCTCAGTCTGGAGGAAGGAAACGACCGCCGTGCTTGACTACACGCCGCTGACCACGTCGGACGTCCTCGATCTGCAGGAACGCGCAAAAAGCTTCACCGACATCGGCGCGTTCAGCGTCCGCCGCTTCAATCTCGGCGGCGATCGCGCGGAGGCGGTCGACGGAGCACTGTGCACCGCCGGCCTGTTCCGCACCCTGGGCGTGCCGCCGTTGCATGGCAGGTGGTTTATGCCGGAGGATGAGGCGGGCGACAAGACCGCCGCGGTGATCCTGAGCCACGAGCTCTGGAAACAGCGCTTCAACTCCGATCCCGCGGTCATCGGCCGGACGGTCCGGCTCGACGGGCGCGACCACACCATCATCGGCGTGATGCCCGAGGGGTTCGCGGTACTTTCCCTTTGGAAGGGCTCCCGGACGGTCGGCCTTTGGAGCCTGCTCTCACTGCGCCGCAGCGGGACCGATTGGAACGGCTACTGGCTCGGCGCGATCGCCCGGTGGAAACCCGGAGTCACCAACGGACAGGTGTCGGAGGAATTGAAAACGATCGCCCGGCAAATCGCGGCCGCCGACCCGAATGCGGATCAGCACCGGACTTTCTGGTCGGTTCCTCTCGCCATCGAACTCGGCGGGATCGCGGCGCTGCGGGTCTCGGCGTTGGTGGCCGCAGGCTGGACCCTGCTCGTGCTGGCC
>PMKA01000120.1 GCA_003157575.1 Opitutia bacterium | reverse complement strand
ACCTGGGCGCTCGCCGGCGATCCGTCGTGGACGAACTACACCGTCACCCTGCGTGCGCGGAAGCTGGGTGGCGATGAAGGCTTCATCGTCCTCTGGCACGCAGCCGATGGCGACAACTACCGCTGGTGGAACGTCGGTGGCTGGGGCAACACCGTCTCGCGTTTTGAGGTCTCCGAGAATGGCGGCCGCGAGGCCTATGGCCCGAGCATGCCCTTCACAGTCGAGACGGGTCGCTGGTATGATCTGAAGCTGGAGGTCACCGGCCATACTGCCCGAGGTTACGTCGACGGGAAACTCGTCATGGAGGCGACCGACGAGCCAAACCGGCCGACGGCGACGGCGTTTGCCTCCGCATCCTACGTCAACGCGAGCGACGAGCTGATTGTGAAGGTCGTCAACACCGCGGAAGCGCCGCTCGAGGCCGCAATCCACCTCAAGGGGACGCGCGAGGTCGGCTTCGGCAAGGCGATCGTCATCTCCGGCGAACCTTCGGCAGTTAACTCTATCGCGAACCCGGCGAACATTGTGCCAAAGGAGGAGCCGCTCACGAATGCCGCGGTCTCGTTCACACGCACCTTCCCGCCCTATTCCGTCACCCTCCTGCGCTTCCCCGCGAAAAGATAGCCGTCTGGCAGCCGGTCCGGGCTTTTGGTGCCCTCCATGCGTTAATTCAAATGGCGTTCGCCATTCTGCTCCTCGTGGCCGCGAGCGTGAGCGAGTGGATCTGCGGGTCGATCAGTACCGAGTGCTTCCACGCTCGAAAAGGCCCGATCTTCAGCCACGGCGTGAAAAACAGACGAGATGCCTGCCGCCACCAAAAGAATGCCCTCCCGCAAGCCGACGTTCAACGGCCTGAGCCAGGAACAAGCGAACGGGTTCAGGTCTTGCGGTTAAGGGTTCCGCCAGCCGGGAATCGGCCGGCCTCAAGCCGTGTGCCTGACGCCATGCGAAGGGGGTCAGGGTTGGCTCGCCCCAATTTCTCGGACACTTTCCCAACATGCCTTGCGAGGATCGTGTTTCCTCCTTCGCGGCTTCGCGCCTTCGCGTGAGCCGGATTGGGGGCGATTTCACGGGTTCAGCCTTCGGCTTTTCAGCGTATCAGCTTCTGCCTGGTCCATCCGTTCTCACGCGACGGGAGCGAAGACATGCGAACGGCAATCCCGGACATTTTACAGGAGGACGCAGAGGAAGCAGAGGGGTCGACCTTCGCGCCTCTTCGCGTCCTTGGGGCTTGTCCCGGGGAACCCAAACACCGGACTCTGCACCCATGTCGAATTTCGCTGGCAGGCTCCTTCACAAGGGACCGGCCCGGACGCAAGGTCCGGCCCTACCCGTAAGGTCGCCGCTTGTCGGCGGACCGTCCAAGCGCGAGGGGACCTGGAATGATCGCTCGCAAGCGCGCTTCCTACAATTTGAAAGGATACGGCTTATTCTAATTCGCGTTCAAGATGAGACGAACCAATGTTCCTTGTAGGAGCCTGCTTGCAGGCGATTACGATCGTTCGGATGGTGACAACACACTGAATTGCCTGCAAGCAGCCGGATCCGGATCCTTGCGCACGCTGCGCGACCGGTTGATTCGGATCGTCTGACGTCGGTTCATCCCCTCCGCGATCCGGATGCGTTTCGCATCGCGTTCCGGCTCTGGGTTGAGATGACGACGAGGAAGCTCGGTCTGCCGATCGATCCCGCGCAGGATCTTGTCACGCAGTGTTACGACTCCGGGTACGCTTTCTTCAAATCCTCCCCGGGCGCTGACGAAGGCCATTCCTCTGCACAAAGATCCCGGCTCGGAGGAACTGCGCCGTCTCGTGCACCTATCCCAGAACCTCCGAGGTCTCCCTGATCCGGGCTCCGGCTTTCTGAACGCTCCTCAGGCCGAAGCGCCTTAAGAAGTCGCGAGAGGAAGCGACACCGTCAGAAACCACAGTGACCGAAAACCCTCTCCGTACCGCGCTGCAGATCAATCACCAGTAGAGCAGTATCGTTCATGGTGCCTTCTTCACCTTGCGCGCCTTCCTAACCCCGCGGCCGTTGCAACGCCGGCAGGGTCTGGTCGAGCACGGTCTGCAGGCGGGCAAGCGCCGCGTCCTCCCCGTCCGTCGAATTTGTCTGCACAAGGACATAGGCCCAGCGGCTGCTCTGCCAGTGTTCCAGACGGTCCACGGCGCTCCACCACATCCGCGCCCAATGGCCGGCCACCACCCGGTTGCGCCCGACAAACCAATAGGCCACCAATGACGGCACCGCCACCCGCCCGCCTTGCGGCGCCGCGATCTCCCGGCGCACACGCAAAACCGTGGCCGGCACCTGAGCATGCCTGGGGCCGGGATAATCGAAGTTGTGGTCGAACCGGTCCAGAATCGTCCAGCCCTGCCCAACCAGGCAGAGCTCCGGCCGATGAATCGACGTACGATCACGTCCACTGAGCACGATGGAGACGAAGACCTGTCGTGTCCGGTCATGCAGCCAGACGTAATTCTTGCGCGCAAAGCCGGTGTCCGGTGGCAAAATCTCGAGCTCCGCTGCCGAGACCGGCACATCCTCGCCCAACCATCCGCCGGCAAGGAACGACGGGAGATCCGCAGGATCCCGGCCGTTCGCGGCCGTCGCGATGCCGACCGCCGGACGGGCCTGGAGTGTGTCCAACCGGTTCGCCGCCCCTCCCACGAACACTGCGGCCAGGACCACAGCCGCCGCGATCGACCAGCAAGAGGAATTCACAGGTC
>PMKA01000208.1 GCA_003157575.1 Opitutia bacterium | reverse complement strand
TGCAGTGGATGACCTTGACGCCGATCTTCTGCGCCAGGACGTTGAACTTGCGGTCGGCGATGAGCTGGGCGACCTCTTCAGCCTTCCGGCCCTTGAGCTTCTTGTCGGCGAGCAGGCTCTGGCCGATGTCGATCAGGCCCTGCTTGGTGAAGTGCGAGATGAGGCCGGGGTTGGCTCCGTGTTCGATGACAGCCGTCGGTCCCTTGACCTCCCATTTCGCAAGGAGGCGGCGCAGGTTCATCTGGCGCCAATAAAGCGTCTTCGTGGTCGGCTTGTTGTCCGGCAGCCCCTGGTACGGATCCCACAGCTCGGTCGACGTGTTGATATAACGCACGCCGCGGTCGTGGCACCACTGGAGAATTTCGAGCGCCTCGATGTTCCATGCGAGGTCGATCAGGATGTCGCCGGTGGAAAGGTATTTTCCAAGGAGCGCGCCCATGTTCTCGCGCGTCACGCGATCCTGGACGAAATTGACACCCTTCGTCGTCCACTTCTTTAGCTTCTCGGCACGGTTTTCGAAATCCATCACCGTGACGTTCTTCGCCGGCACCTTGATGTGCTTGAAGACAATCGGAAGCGTGCACTCGGCGACGGCGCCATAGCCCACGAAGAGGATTTTGCTTGTGAATTCGATCATGATTTCAATCGGTTGCTTGCGAAGGTCGGAGCAGGGGAGCCAGTCAACGCAAGGCCGGTTCCGCTCGCGAATTCTTCCGGATGAACCCAGTTTGATTCGCGCGCGAGTGCAAGAGTTTTCAGAACCGGGGCACGGATCACGGCAAATGTTGGAGCCTGCTTGCAGGCGATTCAGGCCGGTGTTCGCCGACCGTCAGCAAGATCGCCTGCAAGCAGGCTCCTACAAGACGCCACCCAGACCTCCACACCAAATCCAGCCGGCTCAGACCAGCCCGGCGGTTTCCCCGAAGCCGAACCAGAGGTTCATGATCTGCACAGCCTGGCCGCTTGCGCCCTTCACGAGATTGTCGATGGCCGATGTTATGACGAAATTCCCCGTCCGTGAATCAAGCACGGCGGACAGGTCGGCGCGATTCGTGCCGGTGACATACGCCGTGTCGGGCGTCTCGCCGGCGGGTAGCAGCTGGACGAACGGACGGCCGTCGTAGGCCTTGTGCCATTCCGCATAAAGGGCATCGATGCCGGCCCCGGGCGCGGCGGGGACGGTGATGGTCGTCGCGATCCCGCGCCGCATCGGGGCCAGATGCGGATTGAACTGGATGATCGTCGGCGCCCCGGTCTGGATCGCGAGCTGCTCCTCGATCTCGGCAAGATGCCTGTGCTTCGTCAGGCCGTAGGCTTTTGTGCTCTCAGCCCGTTCGCAAAAGAGATACATCTCGTCCAGTTTCCGGCCCGCGCCGCTGACGGCGCTGTAGGAATTCGCCACGATGTGCTCCCTCGACACCAGACCGGCGCGCAGGAGCGGCACCAGCGGCAGGAGCACGCTCGTCGGATAACAGCCGGGCGCGGCGATCAGCGAAAAATCCTTCCAGCCGGCCGGTGCGAGCTCCGGCAGAACGAAACGCGCCTTCGAAAGCAGTTCCGGCGCGTGGTGCTCGCCGTAGTAGCGCATATACGTGGCGAGGTCGGCGATGCGGAAATCGGCGCTCAGGTCGATGACTTTTTTGCCCGCGGCGATGAACACCCTGGCATAGGTGGCGGCGGCGCCGTGCGGAAGCGCAAGGAAGAACAGGTCGATGTCGCCCGCCGCGAGCGCCGCGGCATCGGAATCGACAAAGCGCAGGCCGCGATCGGCCCCGCGCAGCGCGGGAATCACCTGCGCAAGCGGCTTTCCCGCGTGCTGGCGGGAGGTCACCGCCTCCAGCGCAACCTTCGGATGGTTGAGGAGGAGCTTGACGAGCGTTTCGCCGGAATATCCGGACGCACCGACGACACCGACTTTCATGGTGGAAGTTTTTGCCATGTTTTGGCGATCGCCAAAACATAATCTCCGCCGCGAGCGGAGAATCCGGCAAGATTAAACAGCAGGACTTTGCGACACAATGTTGCCGGACTTCCGCCAGCGGCGGAAAGCCCGGCCTGGTCAATCTCCCAAGGCTCTGCGGAGCAGAGCCACAAAGTTTCCGCCTGCGGCGAAAACTTAACGCTTCGAGAACTGGAAGCGCTTGCGGGCGCCCGGCTGGCCGGCCTTCTTGCGTTCCTTTTCGCGGGGATCCCGCGTGATGTGTCCGGCCTTCTTCAGCGCGGCACGAAGCTCGGGATTGAATTTCTGCAGCGCCCGGGCGATGCCGTGCGCCACGGCGCCGGCCTGGCCGCTGATCCCGCCGCCGCTCACGTTGGCCGTGATGTCAAACTTGTCCCGCATCTCGACGGTGAGAAGGGGCGAGTAGGCCTGCTTGGCAAAATTCTCGTGGCTGAAGTAGCTCTCGAATTCGCGACCGTTGGCGATCAGCTTGCCGGTGCCTTCAACAAGGCGCACGCGGGCGGTGGCCGACTTGCGGCGGCCGGTTGCGGAAAATACGGCAGTTTCAGCGCTCATGAATGGGTCAGATTGAGATCTTGATCGGGTTCTGTGCCTCGTGCGTGTGGGCGGCGCCCGGGAACACCTTCAGCTTCGTCAGCATCTTGGCNNCTCACGCATCTGGGGGACCGTGCGGTAAATCTCGCCGCCGACATAGCCGGAAAACGTCATGTAGCGGTTCTGCTCCTCCTTCTTGCCGGTCAACGCGACCTTGGCCGCATTGACGACAACGACAAAGTCTCCCGTGTCGGCATTCGGGGTATAGGTGGCCTTGTTGCGGCCACGCAGAAGGTTGGCGACTTTGACGGCGAGGCGGCCGAGAACGACCCCGTCGGCATCTATCAGATGCCACTGGGGCTTGACCGCCCCCTTCTTGGCGAGAAAGGTTTTCATGTGCAGAAAGGGTCTCATAGGTAGGTTCCCGCGGAAGCGTGTCAACCCTTTAGATGGAAACATTGCACAATGCCGTCCTTTTGTACGAGACTGCCATGGGCGTCCCGCCCGCGGTTCGGGGAACATTCAGCCGTGTTCACGCTGCCGGCGGTACCTCGGACAATTGGCCTTCCCGGGACACCTTCCGGTAAACCTCCCTGAATATATTCCACCCGCTTTTTGATGCAACTGTCCGATCAACTGCTTGCGATCTTCCGCGCTCTCCGTGCCATCGGCCGGCCGCGGCTCGTCGGCGGCGGGGTGCGCGACTGGCTGCTCGGGCTCGATCCCAAGGACCTCGACATCGAGGTGGCGGGCGCGGACTTCGAGTCGTTGGTCCGCGTGCTCGCGCCGTTCGGGGACGCCGACCTGGTCGGACGGAGTTTCGGCGTCGTCAAACTGCGGACCGCAGGCGCCGAATACGATTTCAGCCTGCCGCGGCGCGAATCGAAGACAGGCGCCGGCCACCGCGGGTTTGCCGTGGCGCCCGACCCCACCCTTTCCGACGCGGAGGCAGCGGCACGGCGCGATTTCACCATCAACGCGATCGCCTACGACCCGGTTGCAGGGACGATCATCGATCCGTACAACGGCCGGGCCGACCTGCAGACAAAGACCCTGCGGCACACGAGTGCGGCTTTTGTCGAGGATCCGCTGCGCGTTCTGCGCGGGATGCAGCTCGCTGCCAGGTTCGATCTCACCCTTGCGCCAGAGACGGCCGCACTCTGCCGCAGCATTTCCGGCACGTTCCACGAGCTGCCCGTTGAGAGAATCTGGGGCGAATGGGACAAGTGGGCCGTCAAATCCCACGTCCCCTCAAAAGGCATCGCAGTCCTGGAGCAGACCGGCTGGCTCGCGCACTTCCCGGAAATCGACGCAATGGCCGGCGTGCCGCAGGAACCTGAATGGCATCCGGAAGGCGACGTCCTCGCCCACACCAAATACTGCCTGGATGCCCTCGTCCGTCTTCCGGAATGGCTCCAAGGCGATCCTCTCCGACGGCGGTATCTCATGCTGGCGGTGCTGGCGCACGATTTCGGCAAACCCTCCACGACGACCCGCGTCGAACGGCGCGGCACGCTGCGCTGGACGAGTCCCGGGCACGAGGAGGCCGGCGGGCCGCTCGCCGAGACGTTTCTCCGGCGGATCGGCGCGCCGCTTCAGCTGCTCGACTGGGTCCGGCCTCTTGTGGTGCACCATCTGGCCCATCATCACGGACAGGCGGAATTCACCGACAGCGCAGTCCGGCGGCTGGCGCGCAAGCTCGCCCCCGCCACGATCGATGAACTGTGCGTCGTCATGAAGGCGGACGATCTTGGCCGGCCGCCGCTGCTTTCCCCTGACACAGGATTCCGCATCAGCGCACTGCGCGCAAAAGCGCATGCACTCGCGGTGCAGGACTGCGCCCCTCGCCAGCTGATGCTCGGACGACATCTTTTGGAGTTGGGTCTGCAGCCCGGTCCAGGATTCAAGACGATCCTCGACACGGCCTTCGAGGCGCAGCTCGAAGGCGCGTTTGCGGATGAAGCGAGCGGTCGGAAATGGCTGGAGGATTACCTGCGAAAACTTCCCACCGGCCAAATGTAGGAGCCTGCTTGCAGGCGATCGCTTGCCTCGGATCAGCATGTAGGAGCTTGCCTGCAAACCACTGATGCTCCGGAATCGCCTGCAAGCAGGCTCCTACGTTTCGAAATGCCAACGACCCCGCACATCACCCGGGCTTTCCAGTGGGATCTGGCGCGACAGGTGGAGCGCCTTGATTTCTTGCTGGAATGGCTCCCTCGCTATGCCGGGTGGGGTTATGAAGAGCTGTATCTGCACCTCGAGGACGCGGTGGAATACCCGGGCCTTCCGGGCGTCGCACGAGCGGACGCTTACAGCTACAAGCAATTTGCGCGGCTTGTCGCGGCGGCGACCGCCGCCGGCATCCGCGTCGTGCCGATCGTCAATCTGCTCGGCCACACGCAATACCTCGTCAAGACGCCGGAGCTTCGCGATTTGAACGAGCTGCGCGACGACGACGGCCGTCCGCTTGAGCGCGGCCAGATCTGCCCGTTGCACCCGCGCACCCTGGAAGTCGCCGAAAAACTGCTGCGCGACATGGCCCCGTTCTGCACAGCCGGCAAGGTCCATGTCGGCCTCGACGAATCGTTCCATCTCGGCAAATGTCCTCGTTGCAGGGCGGATGTCGCCCGCGGCGGACTCGCGGCCCACTTCGCCGGACACGTCGGCCGGCTGCATCAGCTGACCGCAGGCCTGGGACTTCGCATGGGGCTTTGGGCGGACATGCTCGCACTGCTGCCCGCGGCCATCCCGCTGCTGCCGCGGGACGTGATTGCCTACGACTGGTACTATTATCCGTTCGCCCGCCATCCGCGTGTCGAGCTCCGCAACTTTGCGGAAACAGACCTGGCCGCGCCGCTGGAGGCACGCGGAATCGAGTATTGGGGCTGCCCGATGAACGGCGCGTTCCGTTACGAGCCCCTGCCTGTGTTTGGCGACCGCCTGGGCAACATCCTGTCGTGGTGGAAGCGGTGCCTTCGCGTGAACGCAGGCGGATTCCTCATTACATCGTGGGAAGCCAGCCGTCTGGCGATCGAGCTGACTACCGTTGTCGACGCCGCGGCGGCCTGTCTGTGGCTCGATCCCGGAATTGAAAGCCCGCAGGAGATGCTGGCGCGTGGTTTCGCACGGGTATTTGGGGCAACAAAAATCAGTCCAGGCAGGGCTGCCGCTCGCCGGCAGGCCATCGCCAGGAACGGTGGGCCGGCAATTGACAAACGGTGGCGAAAATTCGCCCGCGCGGCGCTGGCATGCGACGACCTCGCGTTTGCGGGCTATTATCGATGGCAGATCAACGAGCGCTGGGACGTCTGCCTCGGGCGCGACGGCGTTGCACCTTACGAGCGGGAACTGCGCGCTTTGCGACGAATTTGCACGATCCCGCCCCCGGCGCTCGCGGCGAGCCTTGCCTTCCGCCTCTATCTCGCAAAGCGCGACGTCTTTGTGCGACGAGCAGCGGAAGGCGTATTTCGGCTCCGTCGAGAGATCGCCGGCAACGCGGAAAAAGCTGAAACGCTGAAAGCAGAAACACTGAGACCGCGAGGAGGTTTCCCGCTTTCCCGCTTTCCCGCATTCACGATTTGCCGGTCTCCCGGTTTTCCGATTTGCCTCGCGCGTCTGCGCGCGGAAGCGTCTGTCTTCGCAAGCGCGATTGAGGACGGGCGCGCGGCGGCTCGCGCGATGTGGGGACGCTCGCGCGACAGGCGTGTGCGCGGGCCAAACGAGGTCATGGTCAGGCGCGACAAAGAGCGCCTTCGCGAATGGAAAGAGTGGCTCAAATGTGCGAATCATGATCCCATGCTTATCTGGCGGGCGACGCCGGTGTGCGGGGCGTGGCAGCTGTTGTTCACGGTGCACAATTTCGCGCCGGCGATGCAGAAGGTGGTCGTCGAACAGCAACAGCTTGACGGGACATGGACTACGCTCCACGGGCTGCACACCATCGAGTTTCGCGCCTTTGCGGCAAAACCCCGGACCGGGATACGCCGCGAATTCTCGGTCCCGATTCCTTTGGCCGCAAGCGACCGCCCAGCCGCCACCGACAACCGGCTCCGCCTCTCCGTATGGGGCCTTGGACAGGTTGCAATAAGCGACGCCAGGCTGACCAACGGAGTGGCAACCTGCCACCCAAGAGGCTGGCCATCGGCGCGGAAAATGGCCCTAGGCAAGCCACCGTCCTTCAAAGGATTCCCGGATCTCGATTGGACGAAGAACCAGTGCTCGACAATATTGACCTTCGGGCCGCCGCCCCGCCGGGCTTCAGGCCTTTCAGGCTGCTAAAACCAATTTACTGCGTTTTCTCAGGCAGAAGCTTCACCCGGACTTGGGTGTCCAAAGTCGGAAAGTTCATCCAGTATCCGCCGAGCGCGGAGGGAACGATCTCCACCTGGATATTCTCCTCGGAGGGAGTAAAATATTCGCCACCGTTGGCAACCTGCCACCGCTGACCGTTTGCCAGGACAAAGATCGAATGGGAACCCCATCCATTGAATTTACCCGGTATCGTGCTCTTGATGACCGCATATTCGATCTTCGTTCCAGGCACGAGCAGGACCTTTGCCTTGGCCAGAAAGCCCTGGCTTTCCTTCTTTGATTCCGCGGCCTGAGCTTTTGCCGCCTTGGCGTCCGCCTCAGCCACACGCTTCGCCGCCTGCGCCTCTTCCGCCAGGCGTTTCGCGTCATCGACCACGCCTTTCTTGTATGCCGAAACCAGTGCATCCAGGCGGCTCAGCTCAGCACTCGAAAGTCGGTCAAGCCCGGCGGCCTTGAAATCCTCCGGTTTCACCGACTGCGTAAACTTTTCGCCTTCGGCGATTCCGGACACCGCCAGGGCCAGGAGCACCCAAACAGCAAGAAGATATCGTCCCATGTATTTGGACGTTTGCTCCACTCCCTCTTGAGGGCAATTTCAATCGGTCCCACCCGGTCGCACTCAGGCGCACGGGCTTCGGCAAAAAAAAGCGCCCCTCGGCAAGGAGGGGCGCTTGTAAATGCGAATCCGGGATCCGATCAGAATTTGTACTTCAGGTCCACATAGTACGTCCGGCCAAAATAGCTGTATGTACTGGCGTCGAACGGCGGGCTGGAGTAATTATCACGATCGAGCGACGGGCCTTGGTTGGTCAAGTTGTTCACACCAACATCGAAGCTGGCCCCACGGAGGGATGAGCTCACCTTGCCGAGGTCCATACGGAACTGGAGGTCGAAGGTGTTGTAGGGGTTGATATAATCGCCATAGAGATTGCTGACATGATTGATATGGGTGTACCCCAGCGTCGCCCCGTAGGCCCGATAGTCCCAGTCGATCGTGGAATAAGACCGGGAGGCCGGGAGCGTGCCCTCCTCGTCGAGCCCGACGTAATCGGTGCCGGGATCATCCGGTCCGGATTTGAGGAAGAACTTCTTCATAATCGCCCACTCTGTGTTGACGGTAAAGCGACCAAAGCTTTCCCAGGGCAGCACATATTTGACGTTGACGTCCCAGCCTCGCGTTTGCAGGGAGGAAATATTGACCAGACTTTCCAGCACGTAAACGTTGTCCGGGGCCGGCGAGAGTTGGCCGGGAGCGGTCACGTAAGTGCCCCCCTGTCCAGCGAAGCCGCCCAAGGTCACATATTTCGCATACGGTGAGGCCGGTCCATACTCTTCAACCGACTGCATCATCGTCAGGTCACTGGCCGGGTTCGTAATCAAGTCGGACTGGTCGATCTTGAAGTAGTCGACCGAGATTTCCAGTCCTTTCGCGAAATGCGGCGAATAGATCGCGCCCAACGTCCAGCTCTTCGCCTTCGCCGGCGTGAGGGCAGGATTGGACCCGCTTGCCTCTTGCCCCTGAACAGCGGGGTACGCTCCAACCGCGACTCCAGCCGAATTGTAGGCAGTCAGACCACTGGGTGAATTGGTGAACCCGGCGTTGCTGGGTCCATACAGATCGTAAAGCGTCGGTTCTTCGAATGACTTGGCGTATGTGGCCCGAAGGGCGAGCTCATCGTTGAAAGGCAGGTAACGCAGCGAAACCTTTGGAACCGTGCTCTTGTTGCCATCACCGTAGGCTTCGTGGCGATAGGCGCCATCGACCGAAAGGAGATGCAGACCCGGTATCCCGTTTTGAGGGCTGAAAAGCGGCACCTTCAATTCCACAAACTC
>PMKA01000409.1:5164-5361 GCA_003157575.1 Opitutia bacterium | reverse complement strand
AAACCACCAGCGCCGCCGCGCCACGAAGTGCAGGACAAAACGAAACGTCTCCGCGGGCAGGGGCGGCGTACCCGGCGCGCGTTGAAATGACCTTTCGTCAGGCACATTCTTCATGCTCCAGAACGGCTCAGGCGAGCTGCGTCGACATCTTCAAGTGGGGGATCACCTGGCGCTAGCCCGGATTCATGCAGGCGGAC
>PMKA01000409.1:0-5065 GCA_003157575.1 Opitutia bacterium | reverse complement strand
GGCGAAGCCCGACAGGCTGCTACCTGGCGATGGCACGCGGATCGATGCCGTGGCCCAGCTCGAAGCCGGCGCCGACCGCACCGACAGAGGCATGTTTGCGCTCCAACCCCAGATCGTGGCGCAACCGGAACAGCGCCTCGATGCCCGTGCAGTGGGTGCCGAGCAGGTTTTCAACCTCGAATGCGCGGAGCTTCTCCGCCGTCCATTTCAGCGTCTCATCGCTGGCCGCGTACAAATGCAGCCCTCCGATCAGCGCATGGATCCGCGCCGGCCGAACGGTCTTCTGCGCATATTCCAGCGTGTTGATTACGCCGGCGTGACCGCAACCGGTCAGGACGACCAGGCCCCGATCCGTGTCGAAGACAAGCGCGGTGTCTTCCGGAACGTTGTCTTCGACAGTACCCGAAGGTGTGATGACTTTGCCGCTGCCGCCCCAGTTCCGCTCGGGGTAATGCCGGGGTATGGGACCCAAAAGCCAGACGCCTGGATGAAGCCGAACGGGTTGAGCGTGGATGACGAATGTGCCGCCAGCGCGCTCGTATTCAGGTTTCAGAGCGAGCGCAGATTCGCGATCCACACCGGGTCTGCCGTCGGAACGAGAGTAGAAAAAGCCCTCGGCAACATGCGCCGTGGCCAGCGCTGCTGGAGACCGCTCGGAGACCGATTTCCTCAGCGTCAACAAGCCGCCGATATGGTCCCAGTGGGAATGGCTCAGGATGACCTCGGGCACGTTCGCGAGGTCGACGCCGAGGGTNNCTCCGTGGCGGAGAACCGGAGCGGACTCAAAAGGAGCGCTGCGATGAGAAGGAGATATCTGTATTTCATGGGAAAGAATCAGGCTCCGCCCGACCGGGGGCGGGCGGCCCGCGCCCGCTTGACCGCAACGACCTCGAACAGCGATTTCGGCCGCCCGAAGCGGTTGGTGGTTCGCTTTTCGATGGAAACGGATTCCAGCGTCTCGCCGAGCAGGTGCCGGATTTTGGGTTCGTCGAAGAACTGCTTGGGAACGCCATCCACTGAAACCAGATCCCAGGAGCCACGATCGGCCGGTGCTCCAGGCTCATCGTAGGCGTTGACGCGGAAGAGAAACAGACCGCCTGCCGGGAGGAGTTTGGCTATGGTGGAGAATGCTGCCTGCGTTTCCACGCGATTGAGATAGTGGAGCGACAGATTCGCGACGATCACCGCAAATTCACCGAGCACGACCTCGTCGAGTTGACGGATGTCTGCAACGACATGCGTGGCCCGCGGATTCTTCTGCTCGGAAATGGCAATGGCGTTCTTGGAAAAGTCGAGCGCGACGACCTCGAACCCCAGCTCCAACAGCACCGATGTGTCAAACCCCGGGCCACATCCGAGATCGAGGGCATAGCCATGGCGGACCTCCAGGAGAGGTATCCATCGCTCCAACCATGGTTCATAATAGACGCGATCTTCCCGCTTTTCGACCGCGTACCGCCGGTCCCAGATCTCAGAGGGTGATTCCGCTGTGCTCATTGGGTTTGGACAGAATTTTGGGGTTCCGGGTCGTGGTTTGGCGGGGTCGCTGTCTGGCGGTCNNTGCAGCCGTTCAGGCCTCCCGTTGCGCGACGATCGCCTCGAAATCGACCGCCCCGGTACGCCAGCCGGCCGCGCAGGTAGTAATCTGCAGCGGTTTTGAAGCGCCGCGGCTCGTAGGTTGGAATCATGCCGGATCAGTGCGGTTTCTTCTCCTGCTTGGTGAGTTGGAACTGGACCTTCTCACGGCGTTCTATCTGCGTCACCCGGTAATCGTGGATGGTGATAAGGACCTCGCCGGAGACCAGCCCGTCGACTTTCTCCCGGACGATCTGGAGCCAGTCCTGCGCCGGCTCCGCTTCAGATTTCAAACTGGTATTGCTCATGAACTCGGTGAAATCGCGCTACACGGCCGGCTCGGGCGCCTGCGCTGCGAGCGCCGCCTCCTGGCGGATATACTTGAACGGACTGTCGTCGTACCACCGATCCTGGTACGGCAGCGACACGTGCTTCGAGNNATGGCCGACAAAAAGGTCCGGTTTCAGGCGCCGAAGGAGGTTCGATTGTTCGAAAGGCTGCCACGGCGCAATGTTCACCGGCACGTCGTCCCGCCGCGGCAGCGAGGCAAAAATCTCCTCGGCAAACGCGTCGTAGTGGAAGGCGCGCACGCCCACGAGTTTCATGCCGTAGTCCTGCTCGAACTGCACCGCAGCCGCAGCCGCGCGGAATTCGCCCGCACAGACGAAGACGGTCTTGCCCTTCAACGGGGCGATGACCGGAGCCAGGGCCTCTCTTACCGCGCTTTCCTCGGCCTCGATGAGCTGCAGGGCCTTCTGCTCGATCCCGAAAAAGCGGGCGACATCAAGCAGCCATTTGCGCGTATTGCCCAGCCCGATCGGGATTGTCCCGATGACGGCAGGCACCCCGTACAGTTCCTCAAGGTGACGCAGAAAATAGTCGTCGTGGGTCGGGCAGATGCTGACCGAAACGGCGGCGTCGGTGGCCTTTACAAAATCGTCGGGCTTGCTGTAACAAGGATAGACATTGACGTTCAGCCCCAGGGCCGTGAGCAGGCGCCTGAGCTCGATCTCGTCGAGCAGGGACATGGAGGCCACGTTGAGCAGGTTGACCGTCTTCTTCCGGCGTTCTTCGTAATCGGGCCCGCGCGGGGTCGGACTGACCGGAACCGACGGGTTGGTGCGCAAGCCGGTGTCGTTGTCGATGTCGAAGAGTCCGCGCAGGATGGCATGGTAGACCGCATCGTAGGCCGTCGCCTGGATCTTGGTCTTGAATCCCTCGCAGTGCATCGTCAGCAGCCGCGCGGACACCTGGCCCTGCAGTTCGGACGCGACGAGGTCGATGTCGTCGCCGATGATCGCCGGGACGCATGAGGACACGATGAAGATCGCCCTCGGCTTATACTGTTTGTCGACCTCCAGGATTGTCTGCCTCAACTTCGGCTCGCCGCCGGAGATGACGTCCGTCTCGGTGAGATTCGTCGTGACGGTCTGCACGCCACGCGGCGGTATCCCACGGGCCGTCTGGTTGATCTTGAGGATGCCGTTGAACATCATCGAGGTCCCGATTCCGCAACCGAGCGGCCCATGGAGGATGATCACGGAATCCTGCAATGTCGCGATGATCGCGAGTGAGAGCGTGAACTGGCAGCCGGAAGACTGCACAAAACTGCGGCTGGTCTGCGCGAGGCAGCCGATCTTGGATCCCCTGACCAGGCAGCTCGCGCTGCCGCCGAAAGCCTCGCAGGCTTTGAGCCGTTCTTCGCGGATCGGCGGCGCTTTTTGATTTAGGTAGTTCATCGGCGTGTTCTGTTAAGGTTGGGCAAAGTTTTAGCGCAGGGTGAGCAGGCTGGAGAAGATGTCCTCGACCAGGGTAAGTCCTCCGCGATACCCGGCGTAAGCGCGGTTCAAGACCTGGCGGCTTGTGACGGGATAACTGATGGCGAGGTGGGCGGCCTTGATTTCGTCCGCGAACTCCTTGTCGAGCGTGCTGCCCAACACGAAGGAGGGACTGAATTCACGCCGATAACGCCCGGTGCTTGTGGGCCAGGCCCGGCGGAAATGCTCGATCACGCGGCTGGTGTTCGTCTCATAAACCAGCTTCCCGGCGAGCTCCGGAAGCAGGGCGGCGAAGCCGCCGCTCACCTGGAGTGCCTGCTCCTCGTTCAGAATGTCGGTAATGACGACCAACTCCGGGAGCCAGCCGAGTTCCCGGAAGGCGAAATCGGTCAACGCCGGTGCATAGTTGACATTCCCGATGACGACGGCGAAGCGCTGGAGATCGATGTCGTTGTACGAGTCGAGCGCCCGGGAAAGAAAATGGTAGTACTCACGTTCCTCGCGCTCCACCACCGCCTGAACCCGCGCCCCGTCGATCTTCAGGGCAACAGCCACCTGTTCAAGAAAGCGCCGCGTCGCCAGCGCGCCGACCGGGAAGTCGAGCGCCACGTAAGGCGTGCCATGCTCCTCCTCAAAGGCGATCGCCGGTCCGACGCCGTAGATTGGCGAGACCACAATATTGAGCTCGGCGGATGCCGCTCCCCGGAGGTCGGCCAGGGTGTCCTGCAAGGTGAAGAACGTGTTGACCGAGAGGCCCAACGCCTCGAGCAGGCGGCGCAGCTCGGCAAGATTCCCGGCCCAGAAGACATCCTGCGAGGGCGGCACGCCCCACAGGTTGACCCGTTTCGGCTGCCGCGGAACGCCGCGGGTGACGAACTTCCGGAAGAGAGCTTCCAGCACCAGGTCATAACCCAGCAGAGAGGTCCCTTTGAAGCCGCCGGTTGAAACGGTCACGAACGGAACGCCCTGCGCCTGATAGGGAGCCACCACGGCGTCGACGTCGTCGCCGACCATTTCGGTCATGCAGCCGGTGAGAACGACGAAGAGCNNGCCGCATTCAGGTTGCCGCCGCAACCGATGGAGGAATGGAGCACTGGAACGGCCCCGGGAATCGCGTTGACCGTCGCGATCGCGCCGCCCAGGGCGCAAACGTAACGGGGTTTCTCAAGATAGGTCGATGGCATGTTGTCTCCTCTTTCTGTTTAGATGGCCGCCGCCGGCTGGCTCACCACTCCGGTTTCGAGATCGAGCAATGCATCCGCCCATTTGCCCGCCCACTCGTGAAGGGCCTTGACCTCAAGCGGCGCCGGCACGCGGGATTGTTCATGGTGCGCGATTTTGTCCGCCAGCTGCCGGTAGACAGCGGCCTGCACAGAATTCGGCGAGGCCTCGATGGTGGTTTTTCCCTGGAGCTCCGCCTGCGTGACCGTCACGGACCGGGGCACATATTCGACGATCGAAGTCCGGGTCTGCGCCGCGAAATCCTCGACGATGCTCCTGGCGTAGGGAGCGTTGATGGAATTGGCGATGATGCCGCCGAGAAGCGCCCCGCCCGAATTCGAGTATTTGTGGATGCCCTTGAAAAGATTGTTGGCGGCGTAGATCGCCATGAAGTCAGCCGACGTCACGGTGAAAACATGCTCTGCGATGCCCTCGCGGATCGGCATGGCGAAGCCCCCGCACACGACGTCGCCCAGCACGTCGTAGATCAC
>PMKA01000048.1 GCA_003157575.1 Opitutia bacterium | reverse complement strand
GGTTCCTCTCTGCAAGCGGTTCGGATTCTCCGAGGCCCATCCTGCTATCCGCGCGTGTTATGCACAGCGCACTATGACAAATTCGAGTAGAAGAGAGGAACGAGTTGGCGCCCAAACCAGAAGACGGGCATCAAAGCCCAGGAGCCTGGACGGGCGCCAACCCGCTCCAAAGGGAAAGAGTCAAAGGGTGATTTTACGCGGCGATCGAAGGCGTTGTTTGGGCACAGGGAGTTTTGGCTGGCTGAGGCTGTTTGCCGTGCAGCACCGGGGCCGACGGCCAGCTCATTTGGAGCCCGAGTTTATCGGGCGTGGTCCGTCCTGTCCGTATTCGCCACCAGTCGACGATGAACTGCCTGGCCAGCCCGACGCAGATCTTCTTGCGTGCGGACTTGTTGTTTCTGGCCTTGGCTTCGTCGAGGGCGGGTCGTCGTTGTTTGAGCGCTTCGTTCAAAGCCGGCAGCAGTCCTTGCCAGCGTTCGAGCAGGGTGAGCAGAAACTCCGGCAACTCCTCGCGCAGAGCCGCGAACTAGCGGAGGCGCGAAAAGCCCTTGGCGACGGCGTACTTCATCATCTCGCCCTGGCTGTGCACGCCGAGCTTTGTCATGATCTGCTTGCGGTGGACGGCGACTGTGAACTGGGAAAGGCCCTTGATCGCCGCGACCTCCGCGTCGGACAGGCCCTCGCCGAATGACTCCAGCACCTCCTGCTCCCGGGCGGTCAGCAGCTTGTTGAAAAAACTCGGGTCCGCCTGCCGCTTGCGGCACATTTGAAGGACGGATGGCGAATAAAACACCGCTCCGTCGAGGACGGTCCTGACCGCCTGCCGCAGCACCTCGGGTTTGTCGTTCTTGTGGACAAATCCCGGGACATCGGAGTGCATCGCCTGATAGAGGATGTAATCTTCCTCCCGCGCAGAGAGGATCACGATCCGCCGCGCCGGATCCGCGCGCATCGATTGCTGCACCCATTCGATGGCGCTGCCGTCGGAAAGCTCAAGGTCGACTATCGCAAGATCGAACCCTCCGCCCTCGTCTTCGATCGAACGGATCTCCTCCAGGGTTCCGGCCTGGATGATCGCGCAGCCCGGGAAAGACTCCCGGAGGTCGTGGCATATCAATTCGCGGACCAGCACCTGGTCCTCGACCACGAAAAACCGTGGAGCAGCAGGGGGGGGCTGGTTGGGGAGGCCGTTCATGCGGAACAGTGCCATCTTCCGCCGCGGCCGGAGTCAAGCAACAAGCCGCTACAGCGTCCGGTGCGTGCCGTCGCAGAAAGGCGCGTTCTTCGAATGTTTGCAGGCCTCCTAGAATTTGAAGGCGGCGCTCATCGAGAACACCGCGGAGAAGATCGCGTAGCCGAGGAAGCCCACGAATGCGAAGGCGAACAGCAGCACGCCGGTGGAAACGATCGTCGTGAAAGTCTGCAGGCTTCGGCTGAGGTCCTTCTGATAGGTGCGGGCGATCTCCTTGAGGCTGGGCACCACGTTGCCGGTGTTCTCGCCCACCGCCAGACGGTCGAGCACCAGGTTCGGAAAACAGCCGGTGCGCGCGAGCGCCACCGAAAGGCTCTCGCCCTCCAGCACCCTGCCCGTCGCCTCTGAAAACGCCCGGCGGTGCGTGCGGTTGCTGATCACCCTCTCGGTCATCCGGAGCGCCTCGGCGGTCGTGACGCCGTTCTCGATGAGCACCGCGAGGGTCTGGCTGAAATTCATGACCGTCGTCGTCGTGACAAACCTCTTTGCCAGGGGCAGGCGCAGCAGCCATTCGTCGGTGCGCACCCTTCCCGGCTCGCTTTGCCGCCAGCGCCAGAACGAAACGGCGGCGAGCCCCAGCGCGAGGGCCACGAACACGCCGTAGCTCATGAAGAAATGGGACAGGTCGATGAGCGCCCGCGTGGCCAGCGGAAGCTTGCCGCCCAGGGCCGTGAGCAGCGACTCGATCTTCGGCAGCAGGACAAAGATGAAGAAGACGATCACTCCGACCGCCATGACGCAGATGAACAGCGGGTAGGCCATCGCGGTGACCAGCTTCTGGCGCACCTCCCGCTGTTCGGTGAAATGCTGGATCAGGCGCTGGAGGACGTCGTTGAGGCTGCCCGTTGCCTCGCCGGCCTGGATCAGGCTCACGGTCGACGTGTCAAAGACGCCGGGATACTGCTCCATCGCACGGGAAAGCGGCTGACCCTCGCTCAGACGCTCCCACAGGCCCTGGCAGAGCGCGCGCAACGCGGGTTCCTGGAGCCGCTGGCTGAGCAGACGCACCGCCTCGCCGGCGGAGAGTCCGCTGCCGGTGAGATCGGAAAGCGCCTGCAGGAACGGCAGCCGCTGCTTGCGGGAAATCGAGACCGGCGCCCGGGACTTGCGGACGTTCGATCTTGTGAGGACGTCCGAGATCGCCGGCTTCTGGGAAGTCGCGGCCGGACGTTTCCCTCCCGCCGCGCCTGCCTCGCTCACGCTCACCGGCGTCAGGCCGCGGGCCGCAAGCAGCCGCAACGCGTCCTTTCGCGACGGAGCCTCCATCTCCGCCGAGACGGGCTGGCCGGCGCGGTCACGGGCGGTGTAGTTGAAGCGGGGCATGAAGGGAAGGAGACAGGAGGCAGGAGACAGGAGGCAGAAGCCGGAAGTCAGAAGGCGAAAGGCAGAAGGCAGAGGACAGGAGGCAGGTGGCGGGGGGACTCCCCCCGTCCTTCGCGCCTGATTGCCGTCTTATTTGGCATCATTTCTCCGTGACCGTGATGACCCGGAGCAGTTCATCCATGGTCGTGTAGCCTGCCTTCACCTTCGCCCAGCCGGAATGCTGCAGGGTCAGCATGCCGTGGTCCCGGGCGGATTTGGTGAGGATACGCGCCGATTCGCGTTTCAGGATGAGATCGTGCAGTTCGTCGTTTGGCTGGAGGATCTCGAAAATGCCGATGCGCCCGCGATACCCGCTGTTGCGGCAACGGTCGCAGCCGACCGGCGCAAGGAGCTCGGGCGTGGCGTCCGCCTCGGCGGGATCGAGTCCGAGCACGGCGAGCGTGCTCCGCAATTTCGCGCGGTTCACCGGCTTCGGCTGCGCGCAGGCGGGGCAGAGGCGGCGCACGAGGCGTTGGGCGATCACGAGTTCGATGGCGGAGGCCACGAGGAACGGTTCCACCCCCATGTCGACGAGGCGCGTGTAGGCGCCCGCGGCGTCGTTGGTGTGGATGGTGCTGAAGACAAGGTGCCCCGTCAGCGAGGCGCGGATCGCTATCTCCGCCGTATCCAGATCGCGGATCTCGCCGACCATGANNCATGATCACGTCGGGGTCCTGCCGGAGGACGTGGCGCAGCGCGCTTGCGAACGTCAGGCCGATCTCCGGCCGCACCTGCATCTGGTTGACCCCGGCGACCTCGTATTCGATCGGGTCCTCGATCGTGACGATGCGGAGGTCGGGCGAGTTGATCTGGCGGAGAAACGCGTTGAGCGAGGTCGATTTGCCGGAACCCGTGGGCCCCGTGACGAGGATGATCCCGTGCGGGTAGTCGAGGACGCGCTTGATGATCGTCTGCTCCTCGGCGTTCATCCCGAGGCGGTCCATGGTGAACGCCTCCTTTTTCTGGTTGAGCAGGCGCAGACTCACGCTTTCGGCGTAGATCGTCGGGATGGTCGAGACGCGGATGTCGAGAACGTTGCCGTCGGCCTTGAAGTTGATGCGGCCGTCCTGAGGCAGCCGGCGCTCCGAGATGTTGAGGCGCGCCATGATCTTGAGGCGCGAGATGATCGCGTCCTGGAAGCGCAGAAGGTTCTCCGGCAGCGGCACCGGCACGAGCAGGCCGTCGACCCGGTAGCGGATGCGCAGCTGGCCCTCCTGCGGTTCGAAATGGATGTCCGTCGCGGCGTCAGCGATGGCCTGGCTGATGACGTCGCTCACGAATCGCACGACGGCGGCATCGGCATCCACGACCTCGTCCGCCCCCTGGGCATTCTGCACCGGAGCGAAGTCCTCGCCGGAATCCTCGAGGCTGCCCGAGCCGACGCCAAAATGCTCCAATATGAGCTGGTGGACGCGGTCCGGCTGTGCGAGATGCCACCTGATCGGCCGCGGCGTGAATGTGCGCACCCAGTCGAGGATTCCCTCGTTTGGAGGCCACGAAGCGGCGAGATGAAGGACGGTTCGCGAATCCGGAGGGGTGGGTGTCTTGGCCTCTTCCGGCGCAGGGCCGGCGGCGTCCGGGCTGGCGATGGCGATCGGCACGATCTGGTAATCGTGCACCAGGCGGGCGGGCAGGAGGGTGAGCGAAGCCCGGTCGGGCCGGATGTCGGTCGCGATCTCCATCCCGGCGGAGCCGGCGACAAGCGCCAGCACGTCGCTCTCGGGCAGGGCGAGAGCCGCGACAATGGCGGCGACCCGCTGGCCTCGCGGCGCCTCGAACACCGCCTGCCGCTGCTCCTCAGTCAGCCGGTCGGCAAGCGCGGACGGGAGGGTCTCCTGTATCAGCTCATTCATGACGTTGCAGCCAGGTGCGGCCTCATTGCGTCAGCTGCTTGAACAGGCTCTCCTTCTTGTCCTTCGACGGATCGTCGAGATAATGTTTTACCTGATCCTTGTTGGTCAGCTGGCTGATACTGGTGTCGGCGTCCTTGGTCGTTTCTTGAGGCTGGATGATATGCGGGCGGACGAACAACAGAAGCTCAGTCCGGTCCTCTTCATGGGTGCGGCTGCCCAAAAGCTGGCTGATGACCGGGATTTCGTAAAGGAAACCGAGTTTTGTGTTGGAGGTCGAATGTTTGGTCTGCTGCAGGCCGCCGAGCACGATTATCTGCCCGTCAGAAACAGTGACGAACGAGGTCGCCTCCCGGTGGCCGATGATGGGCTGCGTGTTGGCATCGACCTGGACTTCGCCGACCTTGTCGTCGACCTTCTGGTCGATCTCCAGTTGAACACTGCCGTCGTCGCCGATCAGCGGGGTGACTTTCACGTCGATGCCGATGTCCTTG
>PMKA01000050.1 GCA_003157575.1 Opitutia bacterium | reverse complement strand
TATCCGGCCAGCGAGCAGAAGAACACCTGCCCGGCCGTGATGCATCCGGAATATAGGACGGTATTGAAGAACATCCGCCAGAAGGGCATCAGTGAGAACACCTCGGTGTAGTTAGACCACCGCGGGTGCGCGGGAAACAGTATCGGTTCGGTGATCTCGCCGCCGCTTTTCAGCGAGCCGGACACCGCCCAGGCGATCGGGAACAGCCAGCACCATGCAATGGCGAGCAGGGCGGTGTAAACCAAAACAGCGCGGAACACGCTCCGCTTGAACAGGCGCTCAACCGATGCCATTGGAAGCCTCCATTGACCGTTGCCGCGACAGCCGCAACTGCAGCACGGTCAGCACCAGCAAGATGGCGAACATCACCCATGCCAGCGCCGACGCGTAGCCGAATTCCAGGAAAGAGAATGCGTGCTGGAACAGCATGATGCCCAGAACGTAGGTCGCGGTTTCCGGGCCGCCATTCGGGCCGTTGAGAACGTAGACCAAGTCAAATGCCTGGAACGCGTGGATGATCGATATGACGACCACAAACGTCACGGCCCCGCGGATCAGCGGCACCGTGATGGAGACGAACTGGCGTATCTCGCCCGCACCGTCGATTTTGGCCGCTTCGTACACGGTCTCCGGAACGCCTTGCATTGCGGCCAGCAAGATGATGGTGGCGAACGGCACGCTTCGCCACACGCTGACCACGCATAACGAGAACATTGCCCATCGGGGTTCGACCAGCCACGGGATCGGGCCTACCCCGATCCAGCCGAGCATGATGTTGAGCAGCCCGTTGTCGGTGTTGAAGACGAACTGCCAGACGACCGCCATCACTACCGACGAGATAGCCAGTGGCAGAAAGACAATGGTCCGGACGATACCGATGCCCTTGACTTTCTGGTTCAGCACGCCGGCGACGGCCAGGCTGATCAGGACGGTCGGCACGACGGTCCCAAGGGTGAAGATCGCCGTGTTGCGGATGGCGATGAGAAACAGCGGATCCGACGTGAAGAGCTCGTGGAAGTTCTTCAGGCCCACGTACTTCGGCGGGTTGAACACGTCCCACCGCTGAAAGCTCATGTAGAGCGAGAATCCTAGGGGGAACAGCAGGAACACCGTGACCGCGGCCAGGTTCGGTGCCACAAACAGGCGACCGGCCCGGGCGCGGCGGCGCGAAGGGCCAGGTCCGTTGCGGCCGCCGTTGCGCCCTTTCGCGCTGACCGGGCCGGATGTGGCGGAGGTATCGACCGACGTCATGGAGAGCGCAGCACCTCGTCGACGTCGTGGGCCAACCCCGTCAGCGATGCCGCAGGCCGGGATCCGCGCAGCACCGGTCCGAACTCGCGGTCCATCAGGGCGACCACCTTCTCCCATGCCGGGGTGACCGGCAAAGCTTCCGAGTGGTCGGGCCCGGTGGTGAGCACGCCGAGGTTGCCAATCCTGTGGTGGGCCTTTGCGAAGCCGTCCGAGTTGAGCGCGGATCGTAGCACCGGTACGAACAGACAGGATTCACCGATGATCTTCTGCCCGAGCGGTCCAGTCGCGAACTTCACGAATTCCCAGGCCTGCTCTTTGCGTTGGCTGCTGGCTGAGATCGCGAGGCCGGTGGCGCCGATATTGGAGACGGCGGCATGTCCCTTCGGGAGCGAGGGGCCTACCGGCAAAGAGGTGACATCGAAATCCAGGCCGTCGGCGCGCATGAACGTCTGGTAGCGCCAATGCCCGCCGAGGGCCATGGCCGCTTTGCCCTCCGCGAACAGGTCGGGCGTGGACATCGACTGCACCTCGGACGCGTTGGGCGCCACCTTGTATTTGTTGGCCAGGTCAGCGTAGAACTGCACCGCGTCGACGAACGCCTGGTCGCCGAAATTCATGTGGGTGGGGTTCATCAACGGCGTGGACCATGGCACGCCGTTGTTCATGGCGAACAGGCCCGCCGCGTAGTACGACCACCAGGTGTTGACGAATCCCCACTGCGTCGCTCGCCCGGATCCGTCCCGGTGGGTCAGAGCGTCGGCGGTGTCGAGGAACTGGGCGAAGGTCCACGGCTTTTCCCATGTCGTGGGTGGAGGCGGCACGCCCGCCTCAGCGAACAGCCTTTTGTTGTAGAACAAGTAGTTTCCGGCCCATTGTTCCGGAAGGGCGTACTGGCCGCCTTTGGAGCCAGCGTTGTACGCGAAAGTGGCGTACAGCGGCTCGATGCTCTCCGATTTCAGCTCCGCGGCGAACGCCTTGTCCTGCACCAGCATGGTGTTGAGGTCCAGCAACACCCCTCGGGCGGCCAGTTCGGCATAGGTCAATTCCCAGCCCATCAGCACGTCCGGGCATTTGCCGCCTGCGCAGAATGTCGATAGCTGCTGCATCACACCCGGCCCCGACAACAACGGCCGAACCTTGATATCGGGATGCTGGCGCTGGAATTCGTCGACGACGCGCATCCGAGCCTTGGCCTCGTCCGGATTGGCCGAAAAAAAGAAGGTCAGCGCATTTTCGTCGTCGTCGGAAGCGCAGCCGGCGGCCCACGGTGCCAACGATGCCGCGGTCAACGCACCTGCCCCTCGTAGCAGGCTCCGCCGTCCGAACGGCTTATCGAGCATGATGCTCCCTCTGGCCCGACGCCGGTCTCCCCGCCGGCTCTCTGACGTCCTTGCTACCCGATGGGCCTGTGGTGTTGCTGGATGGCCACCGCGGCCCCGCATGATCAGGCCGGAAAGTAGCGGATCCGGTTGATCGTATTGCCCCGCCAGGCCACGTCGGCGAACATGATGGCGCGCCCATGTCCGGAGTTTAGCGAGACCGCGACCGTGGATCCCGCCCCGTTCATCTTGGTGATAGCCGCCCCGTCGAGTTGCGCAGCGAGTTCGGCAAGGTCGAACGCGTCGTTATCACCTAAAGTTATTGCGGCGGTGGATGACAGCGCACTCAGAGCGGCGGCCTTGTCGTCGCGCGCGGTGTCGCCGACAAAAGTCTGCACCAGTTTCTTTTGGCGCGCGCCCGCCCGCCGAAAGCCGGTCATGAATCCCGCGGTGCCGCGCAACCCCTGGTTGCCCAGCAGTCCCCGGGCCAGCCGCAAGGCGGGCGGCAGGGCTTGCGGTCCACTGCGCAGGAATTGCAGCATCATCGCCGGCAGTTCCCAGTACGCCCGCAGCTGGGCAATCCGCCACTGGCCGTTGGCTTCTCGCAGGTCTGTCTGGAGGTGTTGTTTAAGGTCGTAGCGCAGGAAGGCGGGAATGTGCATCGTCACGGCCGGGCCCATTGCCACTTCTAGTTCGAGCTCGCGCAGCACGACGTGGCCGCAGACGATATCGAGATCCCGATGAAATTTGATGTCGCGCGGCCCGATGAAGGTGTCGTAAAAGCGGCCGATCTGCTCGTGTCCCATGTGCGGCCGCGAGCCCACCGGATCTTCGATCCGACCGTCGGCGGTGAACAGCCCCACCCAGCCGGTTCGGTCGCGAGCGGCAGCGGCCTGAGGCGACCGTTCCACCGTGGCGAGTAGCGCCGCCCTGTCCACCGGCGTCATCGGGAGCTCTGCACCAACTCGATGCCAGCCGCCCGCATCTCCGCCAGTGCCTCCGCCGCCGAATCCGCCGCCACGGCCGCGGTCAGGTCGACCAGCACCCTGGTGGCCAAGCCGGCCCGCGCAGCGTCCTCGGCGGTCCGCCGGACGCAATGGTCGGTGGCGATGCCGACGATGTCGACCGCGTCCACTTCCCGCAGCTGCAACCACTCAAGTAATGGGGTCCCGTTCTGGTCGACGCCGTCGAAGCCGCTGTAGCCGGCGGTGTAGGCGCCCTTACGGAAGACCGCCTCGATCGCACCGGTGTCGAGGTCGGGATGAAAATCCGCACCCGGACTTCCCGCGATGCAATGCGGTGGCCACGACGACAAATAATCCGGCTGATTGGAGAAATGGTCACCCGGGTCGATGTGGAAGTCCTTGGTCGCCACCACGTGCGGGTAGCTGGGCGCGGCGGTCAGATAGTCGTTGATCGCTGAAGCCAGGGCGGCGCCGCCGTCTACCGCCAGCGACCCACCGGCACAGAAGTCGTTTTGCACGTCGACGATGATCAACGCTCGCACGCGCCCCACCCTATCGTCGGGCCTTCGGTTTGTTCCCCGGCACACCGGGTATGCCCCGAGACATGCTGATCCGCAGAATCGCCCGACCCCTGTTATCGATTGCATTTATTGGCCAAGGGGTTGACTCGCTGCTCAACCCCAAATCAGCGGCGCAAGCCGCGGCGCCCGCGGTGGACGGTCTGCGGGCGTTGCCGGATCCGGTTGGCAGCAGCATTCTGAGCGATCCAGAGACATTCGCGCAGGTCAATGCCGCCGTTCAGATTGGGGGCGGCCTGCTTCTTGCCACCGGCAAACTGCCCCGCGTCGCCTCGGCCGCGCTGGCGTTCACCGTGCTACCGGCCAACCTCGGGACGCACATGTTCTGGAACGAGATCGACCCGGAGGTGAAAGCCCGGAAGCGACAGCAATTCCTGACCGATCTGAGCCTGGTGGGCGGATTGATGATTGCGTCCGCCGATACCGCGGGCAAGCCATCGCTGGGGTGGCGCGGCCGTCGGGCCGCCGAGCGGATCTCCGAGCGGGTTTCTTCAGCGCTGCCGGGATCTGATGACGCGGCGTTTGATGCCGACTTCGGCGAGCTCGGCGACAAGATCGTGCACGGCCTGCACGTGGGGGCCGAGCGCGGCCGCGAACTGGCCAGCACCGCCGCGGAACGCGGTAAGCCGCTGGCCAAGAAAGCGCGCAAACGCGGCGAAAAGCTGGGCGACACCGCCCGGGTGCGTGGGGCGGAGTTCGCCGACACAGCTTTGGCGCGGGGTAGTTATCTGGCCGACGAGGCAGTCGCGCGCGGCAGTCACCTGGCCGATGTCGCGCGCGAACGAGTCGGCGAAGGGATCGACGACGCCCGCAAGGGCAAATGGAAGCGCTAACCTGCCAGGAAGATGTCGATGATGGCGTCAACGCTGTGTCCGACGTCAACCGTTACACCTGGCTCGTCGACATCAAGAGGTTCCAAGGTCTCGAATTGCGACCACAACAGCGCCGCCGGCATGAAATGGCCTGACCTGGCAGCCAACCTGCGGCCGATCATTTCCGGTGAACCGTTGAGGAGTAAGAATTCGACGCGCGGGCAGGGCACCCGCAGCTGATCGCGGTATTTGCGTTTGAGCGCCGAACAAGCAACCACGCCACCGTCCTGGTGGGCTACCAGCCACTCACCCACTCTCTTCAGCCAGGGATAGCGGTCGTCGTAGTTGAGCGGTTCACCGGCCGCCATCTTGGCGACGTTGGCCGGCGGGTGCAGCGTATCGGCGTCCAGGAACGGCACCCCCAAACGTTGTGCGAGCGCCGCGCCGACCGTCGACTTGCCCGCGCCCGAGACACCCATCACCACCGTGGGCGATGGCGCGCTGTGCGGCACCANNGAACTGACTCACTCGTCCGTCGGTGGCGGTGAGACGAACCGGCGCATTCCCTTGCACCTCGACCTTGGCGGTCAGCTCTGCTGGATTTAGGACCAGTGTCGCATCCAGCGGTAACCCGTTGGCGTCGAATGCTTCCCGGGTATTCACTGCGTCCAGCTCGACGACATTGCCCCCGGAATCTTGCACATAGCCGACGCTGACACCCGGAACGCCCGGAATTCGTATGTTGACGCCGTGCACGTGCGTGCCGTCGTCGAGATGCAGCGCGCTCCACACCCAATCCATGCTCCACCAGTCGCGCACACCCCACGAGTGGTCGCGCTGTCCTGCAACCGAGTCGAACCGGTAGCTCTTACCATCGACGGTCACGGTCCCCGAGACGGTGCACGGGATCTCGTAACGCGTCGCCAGTCGGTACTTGTATGGCGTCCCGTCGGTGGCCCACTCCAAGTTCATCGTCAGCTCGACAGGAATTCCCTGCTCGCCGCGTAACAGTGCCGACGGGTCCGAATAAGACTGGCCCTGCCCGCGCAGATCGACACGGTAGCACTGCAACGGCGTACTGGCGGCGTGGCCGAGCTCTAGCTCGTCGGTGCGCACCACCCACGGATCGGAGGGTAGCGGGACGTCGACAGCAACGGCCACCGTCGGCAGGTCGGGTCCGCACAGCAGCGCCTGAACCCACGCCGTCTGCTGGTTGGCTACCAAGCCGAGACGAAACCATCCGCCCAATCCCTGCGCCGGGTCGGCGAAGTCGGCATACCAGCTCTCACTCCACAGAGGTTCGGCGGTCGGGGTGTGTGAAAGTTCATCCCCCTGCGTTGGCCGCAACGGCTCTGGTGATGACGCGATGGGCAGCGTCGCCAACGCATCGGTGTCCAGCACGTGCTGGCAGTGCCGTTGCAGCATCGTCATGAACATCCGGTCGCCGCGCTCGGTGCGCTCCACCAACATCGACGAGACGATCGCCATCATCACACCGAAAAAGCTTTGCCTGCGCACCCCTTCGCCGACGTCCGCGAGGGTAATCGGCGCATCTGGCCCGAGCGCTTCGTGGTAAGCCCGCAGCAGTGCGTCGTATTGCGCAGGACGATCTTCGCTCCGTAGCGCGCCGCCGAGGAAGTACGCGAGGTCGGTCATTGCCGGGCCCCAGGAAACGGTCTGCCAATCGACTACCGTCAGCGCGCGGTCGGCTCCGTCGGCGCCGAACAACATGTTGTCCAGCCGGTAGTCGCCATGGACCAGGCCCTGGATCCGGCCCGGCTCGGACACGTCCGTTTCTTGGGCCAGATAGCCGTCAAACGCGGCCACCAGGCGTTCGCAAACGATTCGGTGCTCCGGGGCAATCTGGTCACCGAAACGGTCGATGAAGCCGGCGTACAGCGGGGTGATCATCGCCTGGCTGAGTGGTGCCGCACGATTGAGCCACGGCACTTCGGCCAGCGATGTGTCACCGAGCAGAGGACCGTGC